>NZ_QJHA01000031.1:0-43523 GCF_006334525.1 Wolbachia endosymbiont of Leptopilina clavipes | reverse complement strand
AGATCTTCTTAATGATAGGGTAGTACCGTTCTTTGATGAACAGAAAGTATCATTGCTACGTGTTTTGACGGATCGTGGTACAGAGTATTGTGGCAGACCTGAAAATCACGCTTACCAGCTATATTTAGGGGTAGAAAATATTGATCATTCTCGAACCAAAGCTCGTTCTCCACAGACTAATGGCATATGTGAAAGGTTCCACAGAACTATGCAAGATGAATGTTACAATATTATCTTTAGAAAGAAAATTTACACCTCTTTGGCAGAACTTCAGTTAGACGTAGACCATTGGGTGCATTCTTACAATAGATCTAGACCGCATTCAGGTAAATATTGCTATGGTAAGACTCCTATGCAAACCTTTTTTGATAGTATGCATATTGCTTATCAGAAAAATATTGATAGCATTAAACAGGATGCTGATTTTGGTTTTGACTTTGTTAATTCTTCTGTCAGTTAATTCATGCTTGTCAGATTAAGTCTAGACTATTACACATCATGTTTGTTTACCGATGATTTCTGAAAATAAGGAAATTATCTATTCAATCAAAAGATCAATTCTCCCTTCTCCTGTTCCTATTATTCGAGTAACTACAAATGAGTGCAAAAGCTCAACAGGCGCTACATCTTCAAGGATTTTATACTTAAAAAAGGAAGGTCAGCTGCTATATCCCCTAGATGGAGGAGAAATTGAAATGATAAAGGCTGAACTTGGGAGTTACGCTTTTGCTGCTCAATATCAACAAAATCCTCTGCCACTTTCAAGTGGTATAATTAAGCAAGAATGGTTGAAACGCTATAGAAATTTTCCTGACAATCTCTCACATATAACTCAGAGCTGGGACACTGCTGTTTCAACAAACGATTCTAGCGGCTTTAGTGTCTGCACCACCTGGACAAAGGTGAATAATAAGTTTTATTTACTCGATGTGTACCGTGCAAAGCTTGAGTATCCAAAACTTAAAGAACAAGTTCTATCACTAGCTGCAAGATGGAAGCCACACGCAATTTTAATCGAAGCAAAAACAAGCGGTCAGCAATTGATTCAAGAGCTCAAGGCAATACCTATTATCGGGATAGTGCCACACGGTGGCAAACTTGCTCGATTCCACCAGATTGTTCCGATAATAGAATCTGGCAAGGTTTTTCTGCCACACCAAGCAGTATGGCTCAGCGATTTTGAGTATGAGATTTTAATGTTTCCAGAAACCCGCCACGACGATCAAGTAGATAGCGCTGTGCAATACCTTCAGTGGATGAGAGATAGTAGCTTCAGGGTTGCAGCTATACGAACATTGTGATCCAAGAGGCAATAATTTGCTACCCACAATTTCGATTATAAGCTCATTTAAAATAAATATTTATTTTCTAGTATAATATGTGATAGTTAGATATTTTACTCTAGTTTAAAGGTAAAGTTATGGCAAAAGGATATGAAACACTGAAAAAAGTATTGAATGTAATTAACAATAAGCAAGATTTTAATAAAGATAACATAATTGAGAAAATACAAGAAGAACTAGAGAGGCAGGATCAAGATTTACATAAAGAGTGGATTGATGAGAAATTCGATATAAATCATGAATTTACCTCAGATCATCCTAAATATTTAAAGTTTACGTTATCAAGGATAGCTGCTGAGGTAGGCTATGCAAATGTGTTGGATGCTCTAATATCATCAGGATCAAACATTAGCGATAAGAGTGGAAAAGGTTGGACTCCTGTATTAAATTTAGCAGCTAAACATGGCCATATAGGAACAGTAGAAGCTCTATTAAAGATCGAAGGAATTAAAATTGATGAAAGGAATGAACATGGGTTTACCCCATTACACAATGCTGTTCATAAAGATCACAAAGAGATAGTAGAGGTTTTACTCCAAGCAGGAGCAAATGTTGATGCGCAACATTTGTATAGAACTCCTTTACATTATGCTGTTTCTTATTGTCACAAAGAGACAGTAGATGTTTTACTCGAAAAAGGAGCAAATGTTAATGCAGTAAATACACATGGAATGACCCCTTTAGATTATGCCAAGGGTCAAAACGTAGAAGTTCTATTAAAGGCAGGAGGACGTTCTTTTGTGAAAGCATTTAATAAAGGGATTGCTACCGCTGTAAAAACTGCATTATTAGGCACTGCTATAGCAGTGGTTGCAGTTATAGCAGTAGCACTAGCAGTTGGTGGTGCTACATATATGATGTTAAAGCCCAGTACTAAAGTTGATGGAGTAGCAGTCTTAATGAATGGGCGTCAAGAAGCTGCTAGCACTAATAGGGTTACCTAGCGCGTATTCGACCTAGCTGCATAAACACTGATCATAGGAAATGACATTACAGGAGAACTGGAATAACGTAGAAGAGAGCGCTGACAACTTTCGTTTAGGCAAGATTATATCTTGAAAAAATTAAGCTTTAGTGCTACTAAATATTGTAACTTCTATGCTGAAACCTGACTATGAATATGGAAAAAATACGTAATGCTAAAATAAAATTACCAATATTTCTCGATTATCAATCTACTACTAAAGTAGATCCTCGTGTTTTAGAGGTGATGATACCTTATTTTGGTGAGTTTAGTAATGCACACTCTCGTAGCCATTCATTTGGTTGGACAGCTGAGGAAGCAGTAGAAAAAGCAAGGAAGCACATTGCTGATTTAGTGAATGCAGACAGCAAAGAAATCGTCTTTACCTCGGGTGCAACCGAATCAAATAACATGGCTATCAAAGGTGTTGCTCATTTTTATAAGAATAAGGGAAATCATATAATAACTGTCTGCACAGAGCATAAGTGCGTTTTAGATTCTTGTCGACATCTGGAAAATGAAGGCTTCAAAGTTACATATTTGTCCGTTAAGCAAAACGGAATTATAGATTTGTTGAAACTTGAGGAGGCAATCACTGATAAAACAATTCTGATTTCAGTGATGATGGCAAATAATGAGATCGGAGTAATGCAACCTGTCAAAGAAATTGGTGCAATATGTAGAAAGCATAATATATTTTTTCATACAGACGCTGCTCAAAGCTTTGGAAAAGTTCCAATAGACGTAAATGAAATGAACATTGATCTTATGAGCCTTTCTAGCCATAAAATTTATGGACCTATGGGAATAGGTGCATTATATGTCCGTAGAAAAAATCCTCGTGTTAGGTTGACACCACTAATTAGTGGTGGTGGACAGGAGAGAGGCATGCGCTCTGGAACAGTTCCTACTCCCCTTGCAGTTGGTTTTGGTGAAGCGACACGTATCGCTAAAGAAGAAATGGAAATAGAAGCAAGCAAATTAGAAGAGTTGAGAGATATTTTGTACAACAAAATAAAAGAGGCATTTCCTGATGTTGTTTTAAATGGTAACTACGAAAATAGGATTCCAGGTAACCTTAACTTAAGTTTTCCTTATGTTGAGGGTGAGTCTCTTATCATGGCAATCAAGGATTTAGCAGTAAGCTCTGGTTCTGCATGCACATCCGCATCTCTTGAACCTTCTTATGTCATAAGATCACTAAACAATGGACACGATCTTGAGCATTCATCAATTAGATTTGGCCTTGGCCGATTTACAACTAAAGATGAAGTTCTATACGCGGCAGATCTTGTTACTAAAAATGTTGGACGGCTAAGAGAGATGAGCCCACTTTTGGAAATGGTACAAGAGGGAATAGATTTAAGCACCGTAAAATGGGATTCTCATTGAAGAATAAGACGTTAGCCATTAGCAGAGTGATGGTTGTCTAAGCTCTTTCTATGGGTGAAATCGGAAACTTAGCTTTAAGTCCTTTGTAGATGTCACGGAACTAAGTAGCAATCCTATACATATTAAGCTCGCAGCAGTTGTGCTTCCGCCATAGGATAGAAATGGAAGTGGGTCACCTATTATAGGTAATAGGCCTATTGTCATTCCAATGTTTATAAAGAAATGAGCACCAAAAAAGGCGAAAACCCCGATAGATATTAACTTAGAAAAGTAATTTTTTGACCTGTAAGCAATGGAGAATATTATAGCAAGCAATGTGGTATAGAGTAAAATCAAAGCCATGCTGCCTAAGAACCCCCATTCCTCACTAAGTACCGCAAAAGCAAAATCTGTGCGTTTCTCTGGCAAAAATCCAAGTTGAGTTTGACTCCCATTAACAAACCCCTTACCAAACAAACCTCCTGAACCAATAGCTATTTGAGATTGCTGTGCATTATAACCTATTCCAAGTGGATCTACTGATGAATCCAAAAATGATAATATCCTTTGCTTGTGATAAGGGCGCAAAAAAGGCAAAATAGCTGGTATTGCGAAAATGCCAAGCGTTCCAAAAATTATTAAATGAGGTCTTTCCATTATTGCTGTGAATATAATTGATGCTCCTATAAACAATATTATTACAGCTGTTCCTAAATTAGGTTGCTTCAATACAAGGAATACAGGTAAGAAAATAATTATAAGTGGCTTAAATAAACTTTGAAATTTCATCATTTTATACACACTTTGTTTATTAAAATAACGAGCAAGTGCAAGTATTAAGCCCACTTTTACAAATTCTGATGGTTGTAAACTAATTGACCCAATTCTTATCCATCTCGTTGCACCCATTATATGCGAGCCAAAAAAATTTACTGCTAACAGCGCAATTACTGCTGCTATGTAAAAAAAATAAGCGTGCTTCAAATAAAAATCTAGCTCTATAAATGACATAGCTATAGCAAGCAAAAGGAAGAAAGAGAATATGACCAATTGGTGAATTGCAAATGGAGCCCACTTTCCTCCAGCAGAAGAATATTGAACAACAATGCCAACGCAAAACAGAGCTATTACGTTCATGACTAATAATAAGTGAATCTTCTTCAGCTTATCCACAGCGAAAACTTTACAGACTTTTAGATACAATAAAACATAAGAAAATCAAAAAGCAAATTTATTAATTACCAAACGAATTGGACTACTATATATCCCAGTTATTATCGTTAAAATTGCCATAAATAATAGACAAAAGAGCATAAGTAATGGTACCTCATTAAGTGTCATTTCAGTGTTTGATGCTGCGCTATTTTCAAAATACATTTTCTCTACCACCCTCCACATATATATTAGTGCAAGAAAAGAGCCAGCAGCAAAAACTGCAAGGGAAATCCATGCATGAGATTCAAGAATTGCTTGCATCATATACCACTTACTTACAAAGCCATTTGTCAAGGGTACACCGATTAATGCTAAACTAAGTAGAGTAAATGCGAGTGTTGTATAGGGCATTGACTTTTTTAGTCCTGACAAATTTTCTATCTTTGTCATACCAAATTTATAAGAAATACACCCCGCAACCATGAACAAAGACGTTTTTATCATGCTATGATTTACTATGTGAAGAACTGCTGAAAACAAACCTGATTTTGAATTTAAACCCAGCATTAAAAGTATATAGCCAATCTGACTGATACTGGAGTGAGCAAACAGTCTTTTTATATCTTTTTCGATTATTGCAGATATTGATCCAAATACAATAGCGCAAAGTGCGAGGATAATTATCACATTATGCAGTGGTAAGAAAAAATTTTGCTGAAAAACATTGTAAAAGATTCTGATAAAAACATATATCATCACTTTGGTTACTGTACCTGAAAAGAATACGCTAATGAAACTTGGTGCTTCACTATACGCATTAACTAGCCATTTACTGAGTGGAAACAGTGCCATTTTGATTGAGAGACCAACAAAAATGAATAATGTACCAAGTCTTATGATGTTATTATCGTATAATGGTACTATTCTTTCAGCCATGTCAGACATGTTGAGCGTTCCGGTCATAGAGTATAAAAGGCCGATGCCAAACAAGTAAAATGTTGCTCCTACAGTACCACTAATGAGGTATTCAAATGCTGCAACTAAAGCTTTCTTATCCCTTCCCATTGAAACTAAAACATAAGAAGAAAGAGATGAAATTTCTAAAAAGACATAAAGGTTGAATATATCGTTTGTTACTAAAATTCCGAGTAATCCACTCAAGCACAGTAAAAATAGAGAATAAAAACCAATGATTTTGTTTTTGCTAATCTCTTTTTCATTAATATGAAAGCTATAAAGCACACTAATCAGCGCTATAAAATTCACCAAAGTTAGAATCAAGGAGTTCAATATGTCGATTCTCAACTCTATTCCGTATGGAGGAGCCCAATCTCCAAGATAATAAGTTATAATTTCACCATTGTATGTTTTCACTAGCAACATTAATGAAATAAAGAAAGTAGCTGCCGTTGTAAAAAAAGAGATAAACCAGGACACCCTATGTTTCCTGGTAAGAAAGCAGAACATCGATGCAATTATTGGTATAATAACTTGTAGAATTGGTAATTGCATTAAACTGTTGTTAATACATCGTTAAAGTATTAGTATATATAATACTTTTTGTTTTAACACCTTTATGTTGTCTAAAATTTATAATGCAGTAACGAGCCTATTGCGGAGAGAAGGTGAACTTATAGGAAGGGACGAAAACGGAAATTCTTACTATGAATCAAGTAAAGGAAAAAGATGGGTAATATATGACAATGTTTCTGAGCCTACAACAATTCCTCCAGCATGGCATATATGGCTGCATTATACTGATAATGCAGTACCAGTGAATAATAACAAAAGAAAAATTCCTAATTTAACAGGTACAAAAGATGCATACTACCCAAACCAAAAGGTGAAAAATTACTATGAAAGCTGGAATCCTAATAACTAAAGATGCGAAGGTCAAATATACTTGAAATAACTGCTGGTTCATTTGTATTAATTTTTACTGTTTTTCTTATCTCCTTCGCTATTGATAAATTATCTTACATAAAGAAAAACTATAAGGATTGTTATAAAATACATGGCCTTTTTACTGATGCTAACGGTGTAGGAGTTGGTGATAGTGTCAAGATCTCTGGTGTGGAAGTCGGAAGCATAACTGGTGTATCACTCGACAAAGCTACCTACATAGCACGAATCGACATGTGTATAAGTAGGGATATAAAACTCCCAGTTGATAGCTCAGCCCTAATCACTAGCAGTGGAGTTGTTGGTAGTAAATTTGTTAATATATCACCTGGCGCAGATCCCAAATTAATTTCACACGGTGGTAAGATAGCACACACTCAAGCTGAAGTAAATATGGGCAGAATAATGGATAAAATTATTGGCATGTTTACAAAGTGAGAATAAGAACACATAAGCCAACTTGGCCTATGTACAATTAAGGGATTTTTCTATCAATAGCTTGAAGTTGTTCAGCGTTTGAATTATCAAGATTTCTGCTAGGTTTTACATTCCTAATAATCTCAACAAATGCTTGTACTTTCAGTATAGGAGTGTTTTTTCTTACGTACTTAGGGAAGTGTTAAATAAACTGTGTCAAACCGAGAAGTAAAAATAAAATAGAAACAAAAAATGGAGGTTTGACAATCAGTCAAGCAAACAGAACTACCGGTTTGGTAGACTATAAAGAATTAGAAACAAATATCTTATCGTCTATACGAGAAGGAAGACCATTGACGGAAAGAGATGGTGCATTAACACCGTTTGTAAAAAGGCTACTGGAAGCGATTCTGGAAGGTGAAATAAAAAATCACTTGTCGGCTAAAAGCGAAGAAAATAATCGAAGAAATTGAAGAAATTCAAAGACTTTACGGACAAGTGCAGGTTCATTTGAGTTATTGACACCAAGAGATAGGGAAGGAAGCTTTGAGCCACAAGTAGTCAGAAAAAGGCAAACAACCGAACTTGAAGCAAAGGTTTTAAGTACATATGCCAGTGGCATGGTATATAGAGATAGAGTCGCATGTAGAAGAGATATAAAATATCTGTAGCGGAGATATCAAGTATTACTGATAAATTATTGCCTGTAATAAATGAGTGGCGTAGTCGTCCACTGCAATCAGTGTATCCAATAGTGTTTATGTTTTTTTAAGGTCAAAGAAGACGGGCATTGCGTAAGTAAATATATGTAGAATATATTAGCAGAATGAAAGGAAAGAAGTTTTAGGCTTTTATATAGCAGAAAGTGAGGGAGCTAACTTTTGGCTAGGGATGTTAAATGACTTAAAAGAGAAAGGAGTAGAAGATATCCTGATTGTATGTGTAGATGGGCTAAAAAGCTTTCCTAAAGCAATAAACAGTGTATTTCCTAAAGCAGAAATACAACTATATATTGTACATCAGATAAGAAATTCACTGAAATATGCATCGAGCAAAGATGTTAAAATTTTCATGAATGATTTGAAAAAAATATACCGTGCAAGTAGAGAAATAGCCGAAAATTATTTGCTTGAGCTAGAGGAAAAATGGGGAGAAAAATATACTTTAGTTTTGGGAGAATAATTGGGAAAATTTGTCTAGTTATTTAAAATATTCTGGCCCTGTAAGAAAGTTAATTTATACCACAAATCCTATTGAGGGACTACATAGACAGATCAGAAAATTTACTAAAACCAAGGGCTCATTTACTAGCACAAATGCCTTGTATAAACAGGTATATTGTGCTATAAAGAAGGCAGGAGAGAAATGGACTATGCCTATACATGATTGGGCTTTAACTATCTCTCAACTTGATATCTTTTTTTTCTTGTAGGTTAAAAATTGAGTTGAATTAAAAATGCGGTTTGACACAGTTTATTTAACACTCCCTTTTTGAAAGTTACAGATCGCTAAAAATATTTAAACAACTAATTTTTATAACTTTGTACCAATAAAACTATTCCCACCTTAATTATAAAACAGTAACGTATAGAACTACAAACTTTTGTATATTAAGAAATTGTTTAAATTGTATACCTGGCTACTATGTCCCCTACTTCCAAGATAAAGTACCTTTCACTAAAAAATATTGAATTTAATTTTTGTAATCACTTAAGTCTAGTATTATTTTGTTAATGTATCGTTCATTTGCATCCTTGATGATAAATTTTATACCATTTTTATATCTTATAACTTCATCTACAGAAGGTACCTTACCAGCAATTGAAAGAACCAAACCACTAAGTGTGGCATAATGCTCTTCAGATTCACACAACTCTATTTTTAGATTTTCCTCTATATCCTTTATAAGGGCCCTTGCCGATATTTCAAACTTATTTTGAGATAATTCAGTAATGGTGTGTTCTGAATTTACCTCATTCTCGTTATCAATATTTGGTATCAATTCTTCTATAAGATCATTTATCGAAATTAAACCATCAGTTCCGCCATATTCATCCAGTACAATAGCTAAATATGACTTGGAAGATTTCATTTTAACAAAAAGATTTGTTGCTTTCATTGAGGCTGGGACAAATATTACATTTTTTATAATATTCCTCAGATTAAAATCTTTATTCTTATTGAAAATGATATCTTTTACGTAAAAAAAGCCTATTATGTTGTCAAAGTTATTCATATAAGTTGGTATCTTAGCATGGTAAGTGTTTTTCACCTTCTTTATTACCTCATCCTTGCTCGATTCAATGTCTACTGCACATATCTCCTTACGTGGAGTCATTATATCCATGATACTACAATCACGGAATTTTAATAGACTATTAAGTATGTCAAGACCTGACAGATCACCCATTAATGACTCAGTCGCACATTTTTTTAACACAGAAGTTTTGTTGAAGAGAAAGAGAAAAATTCTGTATGCTATTTTTTCTACTAAAGTTCTTTTCTTATTCAATTTATTCCCTTTAATGGTGAAAATATCTTTAGATAAGGTCTATCAAGAAAACTGTTATTAAATGTTTAATAATCATGTGAATAATGTCAAATTAATTTGTGAATTATTTGTTGACATAAAATACTAACAATTGATCAACAATTTTTTCAATGACATATACATAATTATATAACAATCCATGATAGTAAAGCTTTTTTCCATAAAAGAAAATTACTAACATTCTAGACATCTTACTTATACACATAAATCATAAATGAAAATCAATAGTATAGAGAAGTTATTAACATATTTATCCACAAGCTAAGTAATACTAATTTTTACTGAATTTTAAGTTAATAACAATTTATTGATAGAACTACTACTACTGTTATACTTTAGTTTAAATAAAAATTAGATAAAGTAGATTGAAAAGAAGTAAAGCAAAAATAGCAAGAATCATCAGCCAGAACGAGTCAGATGAAAAAGTTCCTATTTGGTTAATGCGTCAGGCTGGTAGGTCTCTTCCTGAGTATCGGAAGGCGGTGGAAAACATGAATAATTTCATGGAGATATGTTATAGCACAGATTTGGTGACAGAGTTAACGTTACAACCAATAAGAAGGTTCAATATGGATGCAGCGATAATTTTTTCTGATATTTTGATAATAGCTGACATTTTAGGCTGTAATGTAAATTTTATTCGAGGTGTGGGTCCAATAATAAGACCTATAGAAAGTGCTAAAGACTTGAAGAGTCTACAAGGAATTGAATCTAACACATTACCAATCCTAAATGCTATAAAAGAAGTAAGAAGCCAGTTGCCAGAAGAAAAATCGCTTATAGGCTTTGCTGGAGGGCCGTGGACGGTAGGTTCATACATCATAGAGGGTGGTGGTAGTAAAACTTTTTCCAAGGTGCTAAATTTCTGTCCATTGGCACTAGAGGAAATAATAAACAAAATAACGAAAGCGACAATTATTTATCTGATCAAACAGATAGAGTTTGGAGCAGATGTTATTCAGTTATTTGACAGCAATGCTGGTGTATTGAAGGAAAAACTGTTTGAAAGATACATCATCAAGCCAACAAAGGAAATTGTTTCAGCAATAAAGAATAAGTTTCCTGATTTTCCTATAATAGGTTTTCCACGCTCTGCTGGAAATCTTTATAAGGATTACTATGAGAAAACAGGCGTATCTGCAGTAAGTATAGATTATAATGTTCCAATAGAATGGGCGAAAGCAAATCTAAAGATTCCTCTGCAAGGGAACCTTAATCCTAGTCTTTTGGCCTACAATAAGGCAGAAGCAATTGAAGAAGCAAAGCGCATAATAGATTGTTTTAGAGGTTTACCTTTCATATTTAATCTTGGACATGGAGTGCTTCCTGATACTCCAGTTGAAAATATTGCTGCATTAGTGGACCTAGTAAGAAACTACTAAAACTCTTTTATGAAAAGCCTTTATGAGGGTGGTCAGCCAAATCGCTCTTACTTTAAGCGTTAGCACATTATTACAGTGCCAATTTACATTATTAAAACTCGCTATACAGGGATTTATTTGCCTTTTTCAATTTATTAAGCTTTTTAATATCTATATTTAAGAATACAAAAATACCAACCTTTATGTAAAATAATAAAATTTCTAGCTTTTTTGTTGTGTAGAGTTTATCATTTTTATTTAACTTTAGTGAGATTATGTCAGACCTTGCAAAGAGGATGTCTCTGATAAAACCGTCGCCTACAATTGCTGTGACCGATAAGGCAAACAGATTAAAAAGCGAAGGAAAGAAAATTTGCGTTTTAGCTGCGGGAGAGCCGGATTTTGACACTCCAGATCATATAAAAAAGGCAGCTATTCAATCGATAAATGAAGGCAAAACTAAATATACTGCTGTTGATGGAACGCATGAGCTTAAAGAGGCGATAATCAATAAGTTAAAAAGGGATAACAATCTAGAATATACACTGAACAAAATTTGTGTCGGCGCAGGCGCTAAGCAGGTGTTATTCAACTTATTTATGGCAACAATTGACCCTGGAGATGAGGTTATAATACCAGCTCCTTATTGGGTTTCGTATGTTGATATGGTAAATCTTTTTGGCGGACTGCCAGTTGTTGTAGAGTGCAAGCAAAACTTTAAGCTGACACCAGAATTACTGAAGAGCAAGATAACTAAGAAAACTAAATGGTTAATTCTTAATTCACCGAACAATCCAGCAGGAATTGTCTATACATATGATGAATTGAAAAGCATAGCGCAAGTATTGCTTGAATATCCACATGTAAATATTGTTACAGATGATATTTATGAGCACATAGTATACGATGAAAAGTTTTTTACCATTGCTCAGGTTGAGCAAAAGCTTTACGATAGGGTTTTTGTGGTCAATGGAGTATCAAAAGCCTATGCAATGACTGGCTGGAGAATAGGTTATATTGCAGGTAGGAGTGATATAGTAAAAGCTATTTCTACACTGCAGTCTCAAAGTACTTCTAACCCAAATTCAATAGCACAAGCAGCAGCAGTTGAAGCGTTAAACGGTGATCATAGTTTTTTGAAAGAAAGAACAAAAATCTTTAAGGATCGTAGAGATTTTGTAGTAAAAAAGCTAAATTCTGCTTCAGGATTGTCAGTATCTATTCCGCAGGGTGCATTCTATTTGTTTGTCTCATGTGAAGGTTTATTGGGTAAGAGTACGAAAAGTGATAAAGTAATAAATAGTGATCTTGATTTTGCCGAATATTTATTAGAAGATCATTTAGTTGCTGTTGTTCCAGGAATTGCATTTGGTCTGAAAAATTTTATCAGAATTTCTTATGCAACCTCTCAGGAACAATTAGAAATTGGATGTGATAGTATTACTAAAGCATGCGAAATGCTAAGTTAACTTTTTAATATTCCTATATATAATATTTCAGTAAGATAGAGTTGATTTATGGCTTGGGTGTATTTGCTATTAGCTGGTTTGGTTGAAATAATATGGACCACAGCACTGAAATATAGCAATGGCTTTACTCGTGTTATACCTGTAGTAATTATTTTAGTTAGCGGTTCTGTGAGTCTTTACTGGCTATCGTTAGCAATGAAGTCTATTCCTCTTGGAACATCTTATGCAGTTTGGACTGGTATAGGCTCTATAGGTGCAGCGATAATAGGAATAATGTTTTTTAATGACCCAGTAAATTTTGGGCGTTTATTTTCCCTTGCTTTGGTAGTGCTGGGTATCATAGGATTAAAAGTATTTTCCAATTAGGAAAAGTTAAGTACGTCTATTTTACCACCTCAGGAATTTCTACTAAAGTTGCTTTGGATTTTTCAGTTCTCGAAGAGGGCATTCCTATTGATTTAGAAAGTACCTTTCTAATGTTCAATATTTCATTTTTCTCATTTTGTTGAGTTAAGTTAATGTCGTTTATCTTATTCACTAAATCTTTTCCTTCCTTTAAAATTTTTAAATCGCTTTCGTTGATATGATGTTCATTTTTAAATTCTGCAACGATTTCTTTCTTCTTTGGATGAGTATTCAGAAATTCTAATATCTGGTGTTTAGCAACAGCTTGAATAAATTTCTTATCGTGAAATATTGAATTGTTATGTAATTCTTCTAGGATTTTATCATATTGTTTTGCTTCGTTTACAGTAAGTTTTATTATTTCTTCTGCACTACTTAAAAGTTTCCTGTATAACTTGTCGTATCTATTGCCTGTGTGTGCGGCAAATGTTTGTTCAATGTATTTTGTTATGTAGTTTTGTAGCGTATTGTCTATTGTATCTATGTTCATTCACTCACCTTGCTTTTATGTTATATTTTACACGCGAAAAGGTTAATATTAAGTTAACTTAGACGTCTCTAAAGCCAAGTTTTACTAAAAATTATATTATTTAAAATATAATTGTTATCACGAAATAAAAGCGTAAGTAAAATGAATTTTGTAACAAAACTAAAACTTATAGTAAAAAAAATAAAGCTTAAGATTAACAAGGGTAAAATTATAAAAATCCTTATCATCTGTGGTATAATTTTTTTCATATACCTTATCCATGAACCAGTTATAGATATGCTAAAAGGTCTCTTTTAAGAAAGATACTCGGATTAGAGTAGCTATTTACAAAAGTGTTGCTTCTTGCTGATAAAATACCTATAATTCTGTTTTTTAGGTAATTAGAATTGCAGAGAAACTTTTTCATATGGTTGCTAGCATCACTATTTTATACATACCAGTATATATTACGTGTAATTCCAAATATAATCGCGCCTGAATTAATAACGAAATTTAACATAAGTATTACAGATGTTGGTCAATTTGGTGGGCTATATTATATAGGCTATACGCTTGCTCACATACCTGTTGGTCTTGCCCTTGATAGATTTGGGCCAAAGTTTGTTTTGCCTGCATGTATTGTATTAACGTTTGCTGGGACATTACCACTAATATGCTTTGATGAGTGGCATTACTCAATACTTGGTAGAATAATTGTTGGAGTTGGGTCATCTGCTTCGGCAATTGGGCTCTTTAAAGTTGCAAGTATGTATTTCTCACAAGAAAAATCAGCAAGGATGGCTAGTTTATCTATAATAATAGGGTTACTGGGAGCTATTTATGGTGGATTACCTCTAGACTTTTTGCTCAATAAATTTGGTTGGAATTATGTTATATACACTTTCTCAGCATTTGGTTGTTTACTTGCTCTGCTATTGCTTTTAATAACGCCAAACAGTAACATAGAGGAGAGTAGAAATGACAACATACTTCAAGATTTAAAAACTGTACTTTTCAATAAACATATCATTCTAATCAGCTTTTTTGGGGGATTGATGGTTGGGCCACTAGAAGGTTTTGCTGATGGTTGGGCAAAAGCGTTCTTATGTGAAGCATATCAAATGACCGGAGATTTGGCATCTTCACTTTCCTCTCTCATGTTCATAGGCATAGGGGCTGGATCATTCTTTCTTGCTTATTTACTGGAGAAGTATCCAGACAAACATTACGAGGTGATTATTGCGTGTTCTTTTGCAATGATCGCTAGCTTTCTTTTGCTTTTTACACAAGTTGGCGGTTTATATATTGCATTACCTACACTTCTTGTTATCGGCTTTGCATCTGGGTATCAGGTAATTACTATTTACAAGGCAATAAGTTATGTAAACAATAACTTGGTAGGCTTGGCCACAGCTGTATCAAACATGATAGTTATGTTTTTTGGCTATTTTTTTCATACTGGAATTGCAAAAATAATAGACTTATGTTGGGATGGAACGGTAATACAAGGAAATCCTTTGTATGGTACTGATTTGCTGGTAAAAGCAATATCAATTATTCCTGTATGTCTGCTTTTGGCTGTTTTTGGATTTATGTGGTTAAGGAAAAGGTCTTATGACAATTGCTTCAGAAAGGATTTGTAACTCTGAAAATAATTTAAAGTCTTGTGATAATGAAGTTTATCTCTCTATAGAGAAGGAACTGCAGCGTCAAAGATCGCAGTTGCAATTGATTGCATCGGAGAATTTTGCAAGTAAAGCAGTGATGGAAGTACAGGGTTCTTTTCTGACTAATAAATATGCAGAAGGTTATCCTGGTAAAAGATATTACTGTGGCTGTGAGTATGTAGATGAAGTTGAAAATCTGGCTATAGAAAGGCTTTGTAAGCTATTTGGTGTTAAATTTGCAAATGTTCAACCTCATTCTGGTTCTCAGGCAAATCAAGCAGTGTTTGCTTCACTGCTTGCTCCGGGTGATACAATACTTGGATTGTCACTGAACTGCGGTGGACATTTAACTCATGGTGCAGCACCAAACCTTTCTGGTAAGTGGTTTAAGTCGATCCAGTATACAGTTAATAGAGACACTTACCTGCTTGATATGGATGAGGTGGAAAGGCTAGCGCTGGAGCATAAACCGAAGCTAATCATTGCTGGTGCTTCTGCTTATCCAAGAGAAATAGATTTCGAGCGCTTTCGCAAAATTGCGAATAAAGTTGGTGCATATCTGCTTGCAGATATTGCTCACTATTCAGGTCTTATTGCTGCAGGTTGTTACCCATCACCTGCCAAATATGCGCATGTTATAACTTCAACAACTCACAAGACTCTACGAGGTCCTCGTGGCGGAGTGGTAATGACAAATGATGAAGCGTTACATAAAAAAATTCAGTCTGCAGTTTTTCCAGGGTTGCAAGGTGGACCGCTTATGCATGTGATAGCTGCAAAAGCTGTTGCATTTAAGGAAGCATTAGCGCCAGAGTTTAAAACTTATAGTAAAAAAGTTTTGGAAAATGCGAAAGTGTTAGCTCAAGCGCTGCAAGGGCATGGGCTGAACATTATAACCGGTGGCACTGACTCTCATATAGTGCTAGTTGATTTAAGATCACGGAAATTGACTGGAAAAGACGTTGTGAATAGCCTTGAAAGAGCTGGCATTACCTGCAATAAAAACTCCGTGCCGTTTGACACAGAAAAACCAACCATTACTTCAGGGCTCCGTTTTGGTACCGCTGCTGAGACAACACGCGGACTTGAGAAAGAAGATTTTAGAGAAGTAGCTAATCTAATAAATGAAGTAATTCAGGGATTAATTGATGGAAATAGCCCTGATATTGAAAGAGCAGTAAAAAATAAAGTTGAAAGTATTTGTAGTAATTTTCCTATTTATTAATTTATTTGGCATTTAAGATCTCTTCATTTGTATACTTTGCTTTGGGTTAAACTATTATATAGTAACTTTATAGCTCTTTAATTTTATGATAAATGTACCTAGCATAGAGAGTTGTGATTTTCACAATAAAAATGTTCTACTCAGGGTCGACTTCAATGTTCCTATAAAAAATGAAAGAATTTGTGATACCACTCGTATTTTTAGAGCTCTACCTACCATTCAATATTTAGCAAATGCAGGTGCAAAAGTTATTATTATCTCACATTTTGGGCGTCCAAAAGCAAAAGACAGTAACCTATCGCTAAAAAACGTAGTTGAAACTTTATTGCGGCTGCTAAGCAAAGAAGTGAAATTTATTGATGATTGTATTGGTGAGAGAGTACAAAGAGCAATAAATGCGATGGATGGAGGAGATATAATATTACTAGAGAATCTGAGGTTTTATAAAGAAGAAGAGCAGAATGATTCAAATTTTGCTAAACAATTAGCATCTCTAGCAGATATATATATAAATGATGCGTTTTCTTGCTCTCACAGAGCTCACGCTTCTATTTCACGCATTACGGAATTTTTACCTTCTTATGCAGGATTTTGCTTGCAAGATGAGCTAAAGTATCTTGAGCAAGCTATATCGTTTGACGCTAAACCTATTACTGCGATAGTTGGTGGAGCTAAAATATCAACTAAAATAAAAATGCTTATAAAGCTAGCAGAAAAGGTTGATTACCTTATTCTGGGCGGCGCAATTGCTAATAATTTTTTGTTATTTAATAAAGTTAATATAGGCAAGTCTTTTTTTCAAAATGGCGTTGATGATCTTCTGCACGATATTGTTGAGACGGCAAATAAAAACAATTGCAAAATAGTTGTGCCAGAAGACGTTTTGGTTGCAGTAAATTCTGATTATAGCACTGGCGTTTTAAGAAAAACTGAATCCATTTTGGACGGTGATATAATTTTAGATATCGGACCTCAAACTTTAAGCACAATAAGCGGTATAATAGCAAGCAGTAAAACTCTGCTGTGGAACGGACCTATTGGTGTTTTTGAACATTCAGCTTTTGCAAATGGTACAGTAGAGGTGATGAGAGTAGTAAGTGATTTGACACACGAAGGAAAATTAACCAGTGTAATAGGGGGAGGAGATAGCCTATCTGCAGTAAATGCTGCAGGTCTTGCCGATAAAGATTTTACATATATTTCAACTGGTGGGGGAGCGTTTTTAAGTTGGCTAAGTGGTGATGAGATGCCAGGACTGCGATCAACATTAGATTAAAACTTTTTTAAGTTGTTGCTTATACCCTAGCTTCTTTATGAATATGATTATGTCGAAAATAGCTAAGTTAATCTTGTGCTTGATAATACCAGTAATAGGATTTGTTTTTTACATTAAGGAGCACTATCTTGATGGTACAAATTCACGAATTAGTTTTGAGCCGTTTTTCAAAACAGATTCTTCAGATCCAGACTATATTCCACCACTTCCGGAGCTGACTGATTTTGATAGAGGAGTATTAAGAGTTTGTGGAGATTGGGGAACACACCCTGATGAAGAAGATTTCAGATTTTACTTGATTGTCCGCAGCATCAAGAAGTGCTGAAAAGGATATACGATAAGCTCGATCATCAAGTGGCTACACCAAATGCAGGCTTGGGGTTATTTAAAGATGAATTGACTAAGATTTGGTTTACAAATAGCGGAGTTGAGAAAGAAACTATAGGATTTGGACATATTTTTTGTGGTGAACCAGATAGATTGGGACTTGGTGGTATGCATTTTGTAGGTAGATATGTTGAGGCTCAAGAAAATAAGTGGGCGGGTGCAATTTGGGGTAATAAATCTCTGTGCAATAAATTAGATATTAAGCCACCTGTTTACACGTTTGGAATGAAATACTTAGGTAAGGGTGGAGAAGTAAAAGTTAAGTGCCCAAATGGGTATGCACATAACCTTCATGCTGATGATATTTTAGTTTCTGCAACTAAGGCGTTTAAGGAATTGGGAAAAGATGGAATGTGTCTGTATAAAATGGAAGATGCCAATTATCAATCAGTGTTTGTGAGAAAGAATGACGCTATACTTACGTTCTATCCTGACTTAACACCAAAATGTAATGATAAAAGTACTAATTGTAGCTGTAGCAAGCCTTGATTAGCTGAAAAAAAGTAAACATTTTATGCGTATTATGTTAATTTAGTTATATTGTGGGCAATTTGTAAAGCTGCATGAGACTTATAGTAAAAAAATGTTTGTCTGTTTTATTTCTGTTGCTGCTTGTAGCGCCTCTTGTATATGGACAGCAATCTTGCTTAATTGATATCGAGAACGATTTTCAAGATTTGAAAACATCATTAAAGAATCCAATATTTTTAGATCCTGCACCAAGTTCAAATTATGATGATAGAGAAAGCAAAAAAGTGTTGATGGTGGTAGTGCATCATACCGAATCTCCAACATTAAAAAGCACAAAATGCGCATTAAATTCTTCAGGTATATCAGTACAGCTTATTGTTGATAGGGATGGTAGCATTACTCTGATGGTTCCACTCGAAAAACGAGCATGGCATGCTGGTATAAGTTATGCGAAAGTTCAAGTAGATAATGTGGTTGAAGAGCTACGAAAACTGAATGATTATTCTATGGGTATAGAGATTGTAAACACAGGGCTTGAGCCTTTTCCAGAAGAGCAAATGAAATCTGTCAAAGATCTGATTTTGTACCTCATGAAGCGCTTTAAGATTAGAAAAGATATGATATTTAGTCACGCTGAAATAGGTACTATAGTATATAACTCAGCCATTGAAGGCTACGCAATGCTTAAATCTGACCCACATAAGTTGTTTGATTGGGAGTTATTGGAGAGAAATGGCATTGGACTGCATATAGGTGATAGAATCAGTTCTCAAGACGCAAGACAAAAAGTAGAAGAGGTTTTATATAAGGTAGGCGATAAGAGTGAAAGTATTTTGAAATTAAAAAAAAGGTTGAACAATTTTTTTTATAAAATACTGCCTTGGAATGATAAAGAAGGTAACGCTGACAATAATGCTGATTACTCAAATGAGTTTGATGAGAATTTTGCGTGGGTTATTAATCAGTTTTCAATGCATCATTTGCCGAAAGAGATTAGAAAAGACTTGCCTCTAAAATTAGAACAGGAAGATATTTTGTCTGAATTTTTAAGCGAATATGGCAATTGTATTTTCAACAGATTCACATCTTTTAATAATAAAATTGAATCAAGTTTACAACCACCATTTTTGAATGAAGAGGATTACAAGCGTTTATTATCTTCTCTTGCAGAATATGAAAATAATATTTCTTCTAGTGCATTTGCTACGCTCATGTACAAGATTAAGCTATATTACGACTCTTATCTAAGGTATAATATAAGATCCTCGCTTTATATTCCATTTAAGCTTAATTCATTTGAGAAGCTAGATGTTTTAAAGAATGAAATATTGTCTTTTAAGTCTATAAGCCCTGAAAAGGCTATAGAAGTCTCGAATTTAATTAATGGGTTTAGGTCAGAAGTTTTATCTGATTTCCAAAACTTTGAGAAGCAGTGGTTTCAAGAATTTAAGGACACTTGGAAACAAAAATTTATACCGAATATGGAAAAGAAAATGTCTTGGACTGCGCTGCATGAAACTGTGTTGGAATATTTAGAAAAGTCGAAGAAAGAAGTCTAATGAGTATTACAATGGCCAGATGTATGGGCAGAGGAAAATATTGGATGAATTACAAGCACTACGTTTTTTTACTTATGCTAACAATTTTTTGTGGTGAAAACTATTTATGGTTCAACCTGAACAAGATAATTCAAAGGTTGCAATTACACGTAGGATATAAAAAAATTTCTAAATGAGACTCATGTGGTATTGGGATGACAGAGTTTAAAAAATAAGTTACTTTTTATTTTTGGTAGAAAGTAACCCATGGGTATAAAAATTGCACCTTCTATACTTTCAGCAGACTTTGCAAAATTAGGAGAGGAAGTAAAAAGAATTAGCGACTTGGATGTAGATTATATACACATAGACGTTATGGATGGAAATTTTGTTCCAAATATTACAATAGGTCCGAATGTTATCTCTGCGATACGTAAATATAGCAATCTTCCTTTTGATGTACACTTAATGATTAAATCTCCTGGTGACCATATTGAAAGCTTTATAAATGCTGGTGCTGATATTATCACTATACATGCAGAAGCAGAGATACATCTTGAGAGGCTAGTAAAAAGGATAAAATCATATAAAAACATAAATGATACAAAAAAAACAATACAAGTTGGAGTTTCAATTGTCCCTTCAACTTCTCCAAGCGTGCTTGAGTATATAATACATGAGCTAGATATTGTACTAATTATGACAGTCAATCCTGGATTTGGAGGACAAGAGTTTATTCATTTGCAGCTGCACAAGATATCTATTATAAAGAAAATTATACAGGACCGTAACCTTAAAACGCAAGTTTCAGTAGATGGTGGAGTTAACTTTTCTAACGCAGCTGATATAATAAAAGCAGGTGCAAATATATTAGTTGCTGGATCAGCAATATTTAAAGCTGAAGACATGAAAAAGGCTATAAACGATCTTAAAAATCTTTCGTTATAACCCTACAGATAACACAAACCATTTTTGTTATCTTGTCAGTTTTAAAAATTCCTATTATCCCAGTGCTTCGACACTGAGATAATAGAAAGTAAGTTCAACCTCAATAGAAACCTGATGATGAGTCATTATTACCAAATTTTGGTCTGTTTCTATTACTAAAACCAGAACGAGGACGAGTAGGTCTATTACTATGATAATTATCTCCAGGTTTTTTATTAAACGAGTTGTTATAATAATTATCCCTATTATTTAAACCATCTCTCCTTTCTTCATTGTAAAGCTTACCTTCAAAAAATTCACCTGTTTCTTGATCAACACGACGTCTTGATAATTTTGGACATCCACCTTTTTCAAAGTCAATTATCAAAGCTTTGAAGGTATCACCCTGTTTAAGTATATCCTCAATGGACTCTACATGTTGATTAGCTACCTCGCTTATATGCATTTTTCCTTTTCTTCCATTAAGAAGTTCTAGCTCTACGATAGACTTCTCTATCTTTACAACTTTAGCATCAATTATAGAACCTTGTTCTAGCTCTGTTATTGAATCAATCATCATATTCTTTGCAGCTTCAGCTTCAGTACTACTAATGGCAAAAACAGAAACTTTACCGTCATCCCCTATTTCAATTTTTGCATTACTTCTTTCACATACACTGCGTATATTTTTTCCTTTAGCACCAATAGCTGCAGAAATTTTATCTTTATCTATATAAAACGATAACACTCTTGGTACATGATCTTTTATATCCTTACGATGTTCTGAAATTACTGCATTCATTTTTTCTAAGATATGTAATCTTCCGACTTTTGCTTGTTCTAAAGATTTTTCAACAATTTCAAAGCTTATACCAGGAATTTTCATATCCATCTGCAGTGCTGTAATCCCTTCGCTAGTTCCTGCTACTTTGAAGTCCATATCACCAAGATAGTCTTCATCGCCCAGTATATCAGAAAGTATTATATGCTCATTTTTGTCTTTGATGAGACCCATAGCAATTCCTGCAACAGGAGCCTTTATTGGCACACCTGTATCCATTAATGCAATGGAAGTTCCACAAACTGTTGCCATAGAAGAAGAACCATCAGATTCCATAATCTCAGATACTACCCTTATTGTATAAGGAAATTCAGATTTATCAGGTAAAACAGTATGAATTGCTTTCCAAGCAAGTTTACCATGACCAATTTCTCTCCTTCCTGGTGCGCGTATAGCAGAAGCCTCTCCAACAGCAAATGGAGGAAAATTATAATGCAACATAAAATGTTCACGTCTATCCCCTTCAATGTCATCCACAATTTGCTCATCTTGTGTAGTACCAAGAGCAGTAACAACTAGTGCCTGAGTGGTACCCCTTGTAAATAGCGCAGAACCGTGAGTCTTGGGTAGAATGTCAGCCTCAATTTCTATCTGGCGTATTTCATCATACTTACGGCTGTCTATCCTCACACTTTTCCTTCTAATCATTTCACGCACTAAAGATCTTTCAAAGCTTTTTACTGCATAAGTAATTAACTTTTCGTCTTTTCCAGCCTCTTTAAGAGTATTCAATATATTATTCCTGACTACTTCTAGAGCTTGAACTCGCTCTTGTTTTACTGTTTTTGAATATGCTTCTTGAAAGTCTTTTCGATATTTTTCAAGTCCTTGAGTTATATCTGATATATCAATAGGAGCAAAGCTTTCAGGTTTATTGCCAACTGTATCAGCAAATTCTTTTATGAGCTTAATAACAGGTTGAAGGTGTTCATGGCCGAATTTTATTGCACTCAAAACATTTTCTTCAGAGAGCTCTTTGACTTCCGATTCGACCATTAAGATCGAATTTTCATCACCAGACAAAAACAGATCCAAGTTGCTTGCTTTCATCTCTTGAACGGAAGGATTGAGTATATAATTGTTATTTTCATCACAACCGACCATAACTCCAGCTATAGTAAAGTGGAAAGGAACACCAGAAATTGCAAGAGCTGCGACGGTACCTATCAATGCTGGTACTTCAGGAGAATTGACTGTATCGTAAGTTAATAGATTACATACTACACTAATTTCATCATGAAAACCTTCAGGAAATAACGGCCTTATACTTCTGTCTATTACTCTTGAAATTAAAGTTTCTCTATCAGATGGTTTTCCTTCTCTTTTAAAAAAACCACCAGGAATCTTACCTACGGCATAACTTTTTGCAATAAACTGCACATTTAAAGGGAGAAAATCAACACTTTCTTCCTTCTTTTTTCGTACAACAGTGACTAAGATAGAAGTATCTCCATAATTTACAACTACTGAACCATCAGCTTGACGTGCTATTTTCCCAGTTTCTAAAGATAAGGTACGCCCCTCCCAATCTATAGATTTTTTTATAATTTCAAACATACAAAATTCCTCGATTATTTTCTAATGCCTAACTTCTCTATTAACTCTTGATAGGCTTCATTACCAAATTTACGTTTTATATAATTTAAGTGCTTGCGCCTTCTACCTATCAATACAAGTAAACCGCGCTTAGAATTATGGTCATGCTTATGCGTTTTAAAATGCTCAGTTAAATTACTGATTCTCTTGGTTAAAATTGCACACTGTACAAAAGATGAACCTGTATCATCTTCTTTAATTGCATATGTACTAATCAAACTTTTTTTCTTTTGGGATGTTATTGACATCTAAACCTCATTTCAAAATATTAAAAACACGAATAGGCTTCACATAACCATGAGTAAAACTGCAAATTGCAATAGGTACATTACCCACTATCGTACAAAAAATATCATAGTTCTTTAAATTACGCAAGTTATTTAATATAATTTCTTGACCTTTTCTGATTTTCTTCGCTTCCTCTAGGGAAATTTCAACTTTGAACATCGATTTTAAAGCCGATTCAATGGGGATGATGAAACTTTTTGTATTACCTCCATCATCTTCTGCCATCCCACCTCCCTCTGTTACCCCACCCTCCGATGTCATCCCAGTGCTTGACACTGGGATCAAGCCTATTTCATCACGAACATTGTTTTTGACATATGCTCCTAGAATCTTTTGTCCATTACATGATTTGTAAGTATTTGTATATCTGGATCCCAGTGTCAAGCACTGGGGAGAGTAAGTTGTTGTGTTTTTTTTAGTAAGTTGCTCAATTGTCACTGATTCATCTTCCTTAAAATCACCTACCATCGTTCTTCTTAATTGTGTAATATGTCCAAAACAATTTAATTCAATTCCAAGATCTCTTGAAATTGATCTTACATATACGCCGCCACCACACGTCATAGAAAAATCAGCACTATTATTTATAGTGTCCAAGAATATCAGCTTCAGTTCATGTATTTTGACTTGCCGGGGCTTTATATTTACCTTTTGCCCACTTCTTGCTAATTTATATGCTCTTGCTCCCTTGATTTTCACTGCTGAAAATTGAGGAGGAGTTTGTGTTATCTCACCAATAAAATCCTTAATCGCACAGTTTATTTGGTTATATTCGGGTTTTATATCGCTAGTTCTAATGATATCACCACCCAAATCATCCGTAGTTGTTTGTTTTCCCCATTTTATTGTGAAATTGTATGCCTTTAAGTCACAAGATAAATACGGTATAGTTTTTGTTGCTTCACCAAGAGCGATTGGTAATACACCTGAAGCCAAAGGATCAAGTGTTCCCAAATGTCCGGCTTTTTTTATTCCAAAAATCCTTTTAATTTGAGTTACAGCTTGTGCAGAACTCATTCCTGTTGGTTTATCAAGATTCAGCCAACCATGTTTCATACGTTTAATTATATACAACTGATAACATTTTAGCTTGAAATATATACTTTATGCGAAAAGTAGCTTGACCAACATGCATTATTAATACACACTACTCAATCTTTTTATTAGCCTTATTATAAGGGGACTATTATGACTATAAAAAACGTATTGAAGTGGGAAAACACTGCACATATAACAAAAATGAGTATTGAAAGTACAGTTGCAACTGCATCTTTAGCAGCAGCAATAACAACAGTATTGATTGCTACTAAAGTAATTGCTGGACCTGCGTCTTTAGCACTTATTGCTAGCCCTGCTGGAATTGCAGTTCTATTTATTGCCGCTGTATATTTTGCCGCAGCAGCTTATGCTTCATATCAGCAAATGCATGCAATAGAAAATGCTAAAGGTGAAAAGGGTGAGAATGGTAAAGACGGCGCGAATGGTAAAGATGCAGATTTCTCTGTTCTTCTTGGTGATGTGGTAAAGAGTGGTGCAGTTGTTGAAGAAAATCAGAAATTAAATCTGAAACTTTCAAAAGATGATTATCAAGCATTGACAAATGATAAAAAAGAGGGTAGTGAAGTGGTCCTGCACGTATTATCAGAAGGTAAATCAGTTGAAGTTAAATTTAAACACGTTGCTGTTGCTGACGATAATGATAATTATAAAGTGGAATTAACTAGCGTAGATAGTAAAGATCAGCCTGCTGATATGAAAACAGAGTTATGTATGACTGATTCTAATCCATTAAAAGTTGCGGTAAGTGATAAAGATCTTGAATCTTTAAAAAATGGAGTTTCAACTAAATTAGGAGAGTTTGTAGTAAATGCAGCTATATCCAAAGTTATTATTGGTAAGTAGTTTTAAATCGAGAAAAAAAGAGGTAGGGTCATCTCTACTTCTTTTCTCTGTCGTTCAAGTATGTAAAGGTTACGGTAATCTATCCCACATCTCAACTACATCCTTACTAAACTCTATTATCTCTGCTTTTTTGAACTGATAACATTCATTGATGGATTGAATTCCTAAATCTCCTACAAAAGGAGTGGCATCATTACCTAAAATCTTGCCACTACGGCAGATTATCAACCTGTCGATTAAATTGTGCTTTAATAATTCTGTAATCAACACTCCTCCACCTTCAACTAATAACCTTGTTATACCAATTTCTGAAACAAGTTTTGATGCCATGTCTTTTAGGCAGACTTTTCGATCTGATGTCATTCCAGTGCTTGACACTGGAATCCAGTTTTCACTACGCAATTGCTTGAAGTTTTCTGGATCCCAGTGTCTGGGCACTGGGATGACAGGAGAAGGCATTGGAATGACAGGAGAGTGTGTTGGGGTAACATCTGGAATAACAGGAGGTTTGTGATTTGAATTGACTATCAAATAATTAATGTCTTTTATTTCTCTCTCTACTTCCTTATTTGTGATTACCCAAGTTATTACTTTGTCTGCAGTCTTTGCAATATTATGCTCTTTCTTCAATTTCCCTTGGCTATCGATAATTAGCCTTATTGGCGACCTGTCTTCGAGTCCTGGTAATCTGCAAGTTAAGAGTGGATCGTCATTGATAAGGGTACTACTGCCAATCATAATTGCATCATATTTTGCTCTGAGCTCATGTACCCAATTTCTCGTATCTTCACTTGTTATCCATTTGCTATCACCTGTAAACGTTGCGATTTTTCCATCGAGAGTTGTTGCGATTTTGCAAGCTATAAATGGTCTATGGAGTTTCTTAGTGGTAAAAAAGCCAACATTTAGTTTCTCTGCTTCTTTCTGCATAATCCCTTGTTTTACTTCAATTCCTGCATCTGCTAAAGCTTTTATCCCTCTACCTGAAACCCTACTATCTGGATCAATTGTTGCAATCACCACCATTTTTATTCCAGATCTTATGATTTCTGCAGTGCAAGGTTCTGTAACTCCAAAGTGGCAGCATGGTTCAAGAGTGACGTACATAGTTGCACCATGAGTTAAATCTTTAGCATTTTGTAGAGCAATTACTTCTGCATGTGGACGTCCACCGATTCCTGTGTAGCCTTCACCAATTATCATACCATCTTTTACAATGATACATCCAACAGCGGGATTTGGTGCAACACTTCCAAGACTTTTTTCTGCAAGTTTTAATGCGATCGACATGAAATAATCATCGGTCATTAGAAAGAAGTCATTTCGTATGAGGTATCAAAAATTCTTCTGTGCTCGTGTATGGCAAATCTATCTGTCATACCTGAGATATAATCACATATTATTACTGAACGCTGAGATTCACAAGCAAGCTTGTTCCACTCTGTGGGTAATAACCTTGGGTTTTCATAAAAACATTGAAAAAGCTCCTGTACTATACGTTTTGCTTTGTTCATTGTTCTGGTCAGTTTATAACTTCTGTATATTTTTTCCATGTTAAATTTTTTCATCTCTTTTGTGGCATTTGCAATTTCTGGTGAAAATGTGACTAACATTGTATTTAGACCTCTTACATCTTCTACGCTTTTTATTTTGTAGTCTTTAATATTTCTTTCAGTCTGAAAAATGACATCATTTATCATAATTCCTATAGTTCTACTCAGTGATTCATGTATGAGTTTGCTTTGAGCCAATTCTGAATATTCGCTTTTTACTTCTTTGAACATTTTGCCAATTAAAGGAACATCGAGCAAATCTTCGGTTATTACTAAATTTGCCCTGAGTGCATCATCAAGATCATGAACACTATAAGCAATGTCATCAGCAATCGAAGCAACTTGTGCTTCAAGACTTGAAAATTCTTCAAGCTTTAGATCATATTTTTCATTGTATTCTAATAGTAGCTGATTATTTGTGTGGGATACCGTATTTTGACAGAGTAAAGGACCGTTATGCTTTGCAACGCCTTCAATCACTTCCCAACTTAGATTCATACCATTAAAGTCAGCATGTTTTTGTTCAAGATAAGTTAAAATCCTTATAGCTTGAACGTTATGATCAAACTTATACTTCTCGTTATCAATTTGAACTAGAGCATTCTCACCTGTGTGACCAAATGGAGGATGACCAAGGTCATGTGCAAGCGCTATGCATTCGGTGATGTCCTCATCTAATCTGAGCCTGCGTGCGATGGATCTTGCAATTTGTGCAACTTCAAGGCTATGAGTTAGCCGAGTACGATAGTAATCATGCTCATAATTGATAAAAACTTGTGTTTTGTACCCCAATTTCCTAAACGCATTAGAGTGAATAATGCGGTCCCTATCACGCTGAAAGCAGCTGCGATTTTCATCTTCTGGCTCTTTAAAATTTCTTCCTTTTGTTTTATTTGGAAAGCACGCGTAACTTAATAGAAAATTATTGTTTGACATGTAAAATTTCTACTATAATAGGTTATCAATAATGAACGGTGGTTGTTATGTCAACAGATTACAATATTAGCTTAACTGACAATGCATTAAGGAAAATCCACTCCCTTGTAGAACAGGAAGGAGATGAGAGTTCTATTTTGCGGGTTGCAGTTTCAGGTGGTGGATGCTCTGGCTTCAAGTATAATTTTCTTATGGATCAAATAAATAAGAAGATGTCTTTGGATGACGATTTTGACGATGATGAAGACGACGATTTTGACGATGACAAAGATAGCGAGGATTATAGAAGCCACTCCAGTTTTAGTGAAAAAGGTAAAGATATAGTAATTAATGATGAGAATGGAAACCCTGTATTAATGGTTGATAATTGTTCAGCGAAATTTTTAAATAACTCAACTATAGATTATACTGAAGATCTAAGTGGTTCTGGTTTTCAAATCAAGAATGCTCTCGCTAAGTCTCGATGTGGGTGTGGTAACAGTTTCTCGGTCTAATTCTCCCTCCTGGATCTTTTTATAATATGGGTGGTGGTGTAACACTAGAGCTAGCTTCTGTAAGTAAGAGCTTCAAAAAAAGTCCTGCTATTGTAGAAGATATCAATCTGAGTCTTACAAGAGGGCAAGTAGTTGCATTGATCGGCAGTTCAGGATCAGGAAAAACAACTATATTGCAAATTGCAGGCCTATTGGATAAGCCAACTTTAGGTGTAGTGACAATAGATGGAATAAATTGTACGCAAGCCAGCAATAAATATAAAACTCATGTAAGAAGAAATTTTCTTAGCTTTGTTTATCAATTTCACTATTTATTACAAGAGTTATCAGTGTTGGAAAACGTTATGCTTCCTCAGCTTATTGCAAGAAGAAGCAAAGCTGAAGCAAAAAAAAAATCGCAAGCAATATTAGAAAAATTTGGTCTGGAAAATAAAGCAAGTAGCATGGTATCTGAAATTTCTGGTGGAGAAAGGCAGAGGGTTGCAATTGCAAGAAGCATTGTAAACTCTCCAAAGCTTTTACTTGCAGATGAGCCAACGGGAAATTTAGACCCAACAAATTCTTTGAATGTATTTTTGCTGTTACATTCATATGTAAAGGAAAATAACAGCTCTATGCTTATAGTAACACACAACTATATCCTTGCAGAAAAAGCAGATCACATTTTTCAGTTAAAAAACCGATCATTAGTAAAGCTGTAAATGGAAGAAACAGTACAATACAAAGCTACCTATAACTTGTACTTATTTAACCAATGGTCATTAACAGAGTGTAATTCGCATGAAATGCTTTCATTATTTTTTATACACGGACTCTTTAACTTACGCTGTTTACTTAGAAAGCATCCTGACAGCATAAACATTGCTAAAACGAGAAATAATAATTGCCTAAACATAACAAGACTTTTTTTATTTATATTAATACGTTCATTTCTCTCATTTGTAAAGTTAGGCATATTCTTTTACCCTTATCTCTTTTTTAACTTTTTTGGAGGAAGTGACTGCACTGTTTAAGCGTAGTTTTATATAA
This sequence comes from Wolbachia endosymbiont of Leptopilina clavipes, assembly GCF_006334525.1. Classification (NCBI taxonomy): domain Bacteria; kingdom Pseudomonadati; phylum Pseudomonadota; class Alphaproteobacteria; order Rickettsiales; family Anaplasmataceae; genus Wolbachia; species Wolbachia endosymbiont of Leptopilina clavipes. Next base: position 13,986 of record NZ_QJHA01000031.1, on the reverse strand, counting down.
TTATCTATAATTTGAGCTACTTCCTCTTCTTTATCCCTTAAAAAGTGGTTAGTATCGTCTACTATATGGTATTCCATATGGTTATTTTTTACCGAATTTATTAACCTTTGTGCTAATTCTGTTACATCGCTTTCTTCTGAAATTGTATCATTATTACTTTGTATTATAAGTCCAGGAACTGGGCAAGGAGAGAGAAAAGAGAAATCGTACTTAGTTGCTGGAAGAGAAAGGGCAACAAAACTTACTATCTCTGGACGGCGCATTGTCAATTGCATAGCTACCCATGCTCCAAAAGAAAAACCAACTATCCAAATTGGAACATTGTTAGAGTTATGCTCCTGAAGCCAATCAATAGCTACTGCAGCATCAGTTAATTCTCCTATACCCTTATCAAAAGTTCCGGTAGATTTTCCGACACCACGAAAATTAATTGTCAATGCAGAAAAGTTATTATCGATAAAAGATTCATATATAGTATGTATAATCTTACTATCCATACTACCACCATATTGAGGGTGATGATGTAAAATTAGCACAACTGGTGCATTGGTATCTTTGCTTTGATGGTATCTACCTTCTATCTTTTTTGTTGAATTATTTAAAAAGACTTCTACCATGATAACTCCTAATAAAAACCTGTTTTGACAGGTGTTGATAATGTAAATTGTTTATTAATTATGTATTAATTTCCCTGTTTTTGCAATAAATTTTTATCGTGTTAAAGTTAACATACATAATTGGTTGATGGTAAGTGACAAATAAGCCTGTGAGTTTATTCTCTCTGGAAGACAGTAGTTGCGTGTATGCTGATTATAATGCAACTGCTCCAGTGAGTAAAAATGTAAAAAAAAGTATACTTGAGATTTTGTCGAAACAAACACTAAATCCATCATCGCTGCATAAAAGAGGACAAGAAGCGAGGAAGATTCTTAAAGAGGTAAGAGATAACGTACGTGATGCTCTTAGCATTCCAGATGATAAAGAAATAGTTTTTACGTCTGGTGCAACTGAAGCAAACAACCTCGTCATGAGAGGAATGAAAGGCTATCTGCATGTAATTTCAGCTATAGAGCATCCTTCAATTCTTAATTCTGCATGTAATCGACATATAATACCCGTTAATCAAGAGGGTATTATTGACTTTTTAGAGCTAGAGAAAATTCTAAGCGAACTTGAAGGGAATAAAGTAACAATTTCAGTGATGATGGCTAATAACGAAACTGGAGTTATCCAGCCTGTTAAGGAAATAGCTAAAATGGCACATAAATTCGGGGCAATCTGTCACACTGACGCTGCTCAAAGTGTTGGGAAAATCAAAGTAAATATGGAAGATTTAGGAGTGGATTTACTTACTTTATCTGCTCACAAATTTGGTGGTATAGCAGGTAGTGGAGTTTTAATATTTGACAAAAAGCTTGTAATAGAACCTACTATAATAGGTGGTGGGCAAGAAAAAGGATTGCGTGGTGGTACAGAAAACATTATTGCAATAGTAGGTCTTTCTGCTGCATTGCAAAACATTCCAGATCTTCTATCAAAGATGGATGAAGTAGAGAAGCTGCGTGATCAATTGGAGTATGGGTTATTAAGTCTTGTCAGTGATATCAAGATCTTTGGCAGAAATTCTAAAAGATTGCCAAATACAAGTTTCATTTATATGCCGAGAGTGAAGAATGATCTGCAGCTCATGTGCTTTGACTTAAATAATATTGCAGTCAGCAATGGTTCTGCATGTTCTTCTGGAAAAGTTGGGCCTTCTCATGTTTTGCTTGCAATGGGAGCAACAAAAGAGCAAGCAGAATGTTCAATTAGAATCAGTATAGGTCCGGAGGTTAAACCGCGAGACATAGAAAAAATAGTGGATTGTTGGTATAGTATCTATAAGAAGAATGCTTTAGTAAATGCAAAAACTACTTTCACCATTCCCCTTAAATCATGATAGAGGGAATGGTGAAAGTAATTTCTATTGCCAGAGGTTGTTATAATAGTTAAATGCTGCTGAAAACCGATTTGCTTATAGTTATGGAAGAAATTCTCTAATTGCATACCACACCATTCAATTGTAGTATGTCATTTTATACTTGATAAAAACGCTGTATTGTATTATAATATATCATCAAGAGATAATAAGGAGTTACATATGTCTTATATGAAAAACGAACAGGATATTCGCTCTCAGGGCGTTTATTATAGTGCTGGACTCAGGAGTTACCTAACTAAAGTATACAATTATATGGCTTTAGCTTTAGGTGTTACAGGGCTTGTTGCGTTTTTAACAGTGTTTTCTGGTCTTTTCCAGGTGATTTATTCCAATCCTGTTCTATCGCTTGTGGTAATGCTATCTCCAGTTGCATTGGTGTTTTATATGTCTTTTAGGCTTCAACACCTAAGTGCTCAGTCAACACTTACTGTATTTTTTCTATTCTCAGTTTTAATGGGAATTTCTTTATCTCATATTTTTATAATTTATACTGCAGAAAATATAGCGAGAGCATTTTTCATTACATCGATCATGTTTGGTTCTATGGCTTTATATGGTAATACTACAAAAAAAGATCTTACCAGCATGGGTTCTTTTTTGATTATGGGAATCTGGGGGTTAATCATTGCATCTATAGTTAATCTGTTTCTTGGAAGCAGTCCTCTCTATTTTGCAATATCGTTTGTATCAGTGATAGTGTTTACTTTAATGACCGCATACGATGCTCAGAGAATCAAAGATGTTTATTATAGATATAATGATGGCTCAGAAGTTGCAACTACTAAGCTGGCAATACTTGGTGCAACTAATCTTTACTTTGACTTCATCAATATATTCCTCAATTTACTCAGGTTACTTAACTTGTTCAACAATAAGGATTAGATGATTTCCTTTTTAAGGGGAAACAATAAAAGTTCTATAGTTTTCCTCCTAATATCTTTAGTGGTATTGATGCTGTGTCTTGCATATGCTTCAGTACCGTTGTATAGCATCTTTTGTAAAGCTACTGGATATGGTGGCACAACGAGAAAAGTAACTAATGCAACAATAAATGCAACTCACCAAAAAATCAGGGTTCACCTTAATGCTGATATAATATCAGGTCTGCCTTGGGAATTTAAATCAGAAACTAACTACATCGATACAAATATAGGGCAACAAAGTTTAGTATTTTATTATGCAAAAAATTTATCTGATCAGCCTTCTTTTGGAATGGCAGTGTATAATGTCACACCTTTTAAAGCAGGTAAATATTTCAATAAAGTTGCATGCTTTTGTTTTGAAGAGCAAATGCTGCTACCAAAACAAAAAGCGGCTATGCCCGTATCCTTTTACGTAGACCCTGAAATAATGCGTGACAATAGTACAAAAGATTTAAGTGAAATAACACTATCATATACGTTTTTTAAGCTTAAATAACAAACCTTTTCCTATTGTAATCCGAACAAGGTTGTACGATACATCTATTGAATTGAGCAGGAGCTCTTATTTGCTTTTTGCACACTGACTACTTGTGTTTCAGTGTTCGTTGTTGCTAATTCCCATCCTTCATTATTTGCTTCACAAGCATTCCAACATTGAGCCAACTCCTTATTATTTTTTACAGAATCTGGTATTTCTATGTTGGGATTTTTTTCTAATGTATGCTTAATTAGAATCTCACAGCAATTTTTGCGTTCAATTGACTTATCCTTACAATATAATTCAGCAACACACTCTAAAGCAGTGTTTCCATTGTAGTTTTCATCTGGGCTATCATTCACTCCCGCTTTTATGAGAGCCTTTAATATGTCCGGAGAATGGGTCAAAACACAGGTATGTAAATATCCTTTTTCGTTTTGCACATTAGCTCCTGCTTTTATTAAAACTTGCGCTAGATTTGTTAAAGTGTACGGTTTATAGTTAATGGCGATGGAAAAAAGACTATCTATTGGAAAGCCATCATAATCTTTCAAGTCAAATCTGTGATTAATATCAAATCCCTTTTTTCCCAAGAAGTATATAAATATTTACAATAGTCTCCTTTTTTATCTGATTTTTGCATTTTACATTTTAACCTTTCTTTTATTTTTATTATTGGTATCTAAATCGTCATCTTCATCCACTTCACACAACACATTGAATAAAACACCATAAAGCCAAGTTTCTCTGTTTGTCATAATTTGTGCCTCAAAACTATTAACAATACGCTTATGTAGTGTATAAACTCTAAATAACATTTTGCAAAATATTAATTGCTAGATAACATAATTAAAGTTTTTGTCTTACATTTATCATGGTTAGAGCTATACAAATTAAAAAAACTGGGGGGCCAGAAGTATTAGAATTTGTAGATAAGAGCATAGGTGAGCCAAAAGATGAGGAAGTCTTAATACGTCATACAACTATCGGCTTAAATCGTTATGATTTAGAACACAGAAAAGGTACACGCAAAATTAAAGATCTGCCATCAGTACTTGGAGTAGAGGCAGTAGGAGTTGTTGAAAAGCTTGGTAAAAAAATTAGTGATGGACTTAAGGTTGGAGATAGAGTTGGATATTGCACAGCTCCTCCAGGGGCATATTGTGAAAAGCGCATTGTACACCAGAAATATTTGATAAAAATTCCGAATGATATACCTGATGAAGTTGCTGCTGCAGTATTGTTTAAAGGTATGACAGCTCACTATTTAGTTAATCAATCTTATAGAATCAGGCCTGGTGCTTTTGTACTAGTTCATGGAGCTAATGGTGGTTTGGGGCAAATAATATGCCAATGGGCAAAGGATAAAAAAGGTGTAGTGATAGGTTCTATAAGCTCTGACGAAAAAATGAAGATAGCTTTACAAAGTGGCTGCACATACGCAATAAACTACAATGATAAAGACTTCGTTTCTAAAATCATGGAGATTACGAAAAATAGAGGAGTAGGTGCGGTGTATGACCCTATAGGTTACGCTACAAGCAAGCTCTCTTTTGAATCTTTAGGTAAGTTTGGCATATATGTTTCCTATGGGCAGATATCAGGTAATGCTCCTATTAATTTCTCTTTACTTAGTTCGCGTTCGTTATTTGCAGCTGGAACTTTGATATATCACTACAAGCACAATAGACTTACGTTAGTGCTTACTGCAATGGAAATTTTTGAAATGATAAGAAAAAAACTTTTAATTGTACGAATTAATAAAAAATATAAATTTGATGAAATAATAGAGGCTCATTGTGACATGGAAAATAGGAAAGTAAGTGGGCTAAATATTATCAAAGTTTCTTAAATAACTTAGTAACCTAAAATAATTATTCATTAAGTCATATCAACAAGAATTTCACATGGTTAGTTTTCTTATAACAAGTTAGTTTATTTGATGCAGGTGTAGAAGTTGATGATGTGTGTTCCTAGCTTTAGCTATTAGTCAATTCTTTCCATCCAAGAATCATTTTATTAGCTTGCCTCAATGTTTCAATAGAAGGCAAGTCTTCTGTGCTTAGTGGTAGACGAACAGTTTTGTGTTCTATAAGCCCAATGTCATGCAAGAGTGCTTTAGTAGGTATTGGATTGCTGGCAGTAAATAGAGTTTTGCAAGCTTGTTGCCAACTGTCTGCCTGAGGGTTCTCGCCACTCATGCATTGCTTAACATATTCATGTACTACACGTGGCCAAACATTGGCAGCAACAGAAACCAGACCAGCCGCACCCTTAGCAGCCATATCGGGTATCATATTATCATCTCCGCAAAAGACCTCAATATTTGGTGCAACTTTCTTATACTGAGTTAAAGTATCAACGGTGCCACTTGAATCTTTGATAGCCCAAAATTTTTCGTGGCTGGATAAGTTGCGTACAGTTTCAGCGTGAAGACTCACTCCTGCTCTTGATGGAATATTGTAAAGCATGGCTGGCACATGTGCTTTTTCAAGCAGCTTTTCAAACCATAAAGTTTGCCCCATGATTCCAGGCTTTGCATAAATGGGAGTTGTCATTAGATAGCCATGAATAGGCATACCCTTGCAAAAATCAAGCCATTCAAGAGTCTGATATAGATTCACTCCTGGTACACCAATTATAATTTTCGTATTTAATTTTAGCTCACATACAAATTCAACTAATGTGCGCTTTTCAGAATCAGTAAGTGATAAGCTTTCACCTGTGCTACCTAGCAACACTACACCATTTTCAGCTTCAGCTTGCATTGTTAGTAAACGCTGCAAGCTTTGGTAATCTATACTATCTCCACTGCAATTAAAAGGAGTAACACAAGCAGTCCATAAAAATGTAGATTTCAATTGAAGTTATTAAAATGGTATTTCATCATCGATTAGTTCGTCTTTTATATCGTTGTCAAAACTTCCGTGTTTATCTTTTTGTTCTGTTTCATTTTGTTTGTATTCACTTGGCTTGTAATCAGAGTTTGACATACTGTTTCGTGAATCTAAAAGGGTAAGGGCACTATTAAAGTTATATAGCACCACCTCTGTCGTATACCTTTCGCTACCATTTTGGTCAGTCCATTTTCTAGTTCTCAGAGAACCTTCAACGTAAACTTTACTACCTTTGCGCGCAAAATCCTTAACAATTTTTACTAATCCTTCACTAAAAATTACAATATTATGCCATTCTGTCTTTTCAGAGCGCGTACCAGAAAATTTGTCAGTCCAACTTTCAGATGTGGCTATCGAAAAACTTGCCATCTCTTTTCCATTTTGTGTAGTCCTAATTTCAGGATCTTTTCCTAAATTACCAACTAATATGACTTTATTTATAGTACCACTAGACATAATTATGCTTTAAAATAAATCTCTTTATTATCTTATGTGAGAGTATTATTGTCAAATTTAATTAAAAACGCGCTTGGAGGGATTCGAACCCACGACCTTTGCCTCCGGAGGGCAACGCTCTATCCAACTGAGCTACAAGCGCAGATGTATTAGATTATTTAATAGATAAACTATCTAAATCAAATTTTTGTTCTGGATAAAGCGTAAACATAATACCTCCATGTCCAAAATGTACATTTTTAGAATTGCTTATCCGTTCTTTTGTTATCTTTTGGTTTACAGCCCATGAAAAAGTTACATAATTTTCAGTTACTGAGTGCACTTTTAAATCCTTAGTATTTATAAACAACTTTCCATTTACCCATATTTTCCATGTATCGGGGGAAAAGTATAAAATTGAATCTAAACTGACTACTTTACAATTGAAATTTTCTTCCTCTGTAACTCCTGAAGACTGTAAGTTAAACTTTTCCATCTCACTAACTATTCTATTAACCTGCTCTTCATCAAAAAAAATGCTTTTTATGCTACCATATTGCGATAAAGTACTCTCTGCTGCCTCTTTTATTATATCGTCTCGATCTATATAATAATTGTTGATAAAAAAACACTCCTTCGCACGCAAATTTGCTATATCAATGAAGTCATTTATTTCTTGATTTCCAACTTTTAAAATACTTTTTAAGTACTTCTTTTCTATAATCATTCCATCATTAGAATGATGACAGACCATTTCATCATTGCCTTGTCTTTCTATATATACACATAAATTTTCACTATTTAACCCTAATATTTTATGCTCAATAAAATCTTCATTACTAATATGCTGTTGGCAAGAATATTTTTTACAAATCCCTATATTTTCTACAAGATCTTCGCAATTGCAATATGCACTAAAATTAAAAAATAGCAGCGTAAAAATAAAAAACAACTTTATATTCATCTACTTAATATGGTATACCAATCAAAAACTATACTAGCTCTCACTATCTCTATCATATTACCACTTAAAATCTGGTTTATAACTTTAGCATCTATATTTCTATGCTTATTCAAGGTAAGAGATCTGATCATAACATAACCAGGAAGATTTGGAATAGACTGTAGAAATAAAAAAATATGCTTATCGCTAATTGAGCTTAAACTTAGAACCACTTCACTTCTTATTACTTTTGTATGTTCACTTTTATTGTGGAGTTCAGCTTCTTCAGGTATAGAAATTGATATTTCAGGTTCTAACATGTAGTGTTTTTTATATAGCTTGTTAAGCTCAAAATTTAAATTTGTAATGTATCTTCTACTATGTAAGTTTGAAGAAGAAATTCTTTTCCATAAATCTAGGTTTTTATTTAGAACGACTTCTTTCTTTTGAATTTCAATGATCTGTAAATTAATAGAGCGTATTTCCTCAGCTGCAGTTTGATTTTTATTATAAACCTTTTTGTTATAGATAATAAAACACGTTGATAACCCTATTAATACAATAGATAACAATAAGTAATATATGCACTGAATTGTAGCTTTTCTTTTTAGTTGAGAGATAGTCATCAATCTACATTGCCTCTCCTATTTCAACATCAATAGATAGATTTTTCTCTTTAGTAGTAGGTAAGCTAGAAATACTAATATCATGAGTACGGAAATTATCGTTTAAATTTTTCTGTAGTTTCTCGTATTGATAAGAAATGTCTTTACCAGATTGAAAATTAAACCTTAAAGTTGTGGTAATATAACTTTTTGCCTCATTATAATTCCACTCAAATAATTGAAGCTCTACATCTGGTACTTTTAGCTTTTCTACATACTTAACTTGTGTGAGAGGAGAGTACTCTATTTTTGATAAAATATTATTGATATTAATAAAATCGTAAACTTCATCTATCTTTTTTACATTATAGCTTTGGCTAAGTTTTATTAGTTTGTTATTTAAAGCACTCCGCTTTGCAGATAAATTATCAGCAATATTAAAATTCGAATACAAATTCCGCAAACAAAAGGTGTTAATTACAATTAAAGTCAAAAGGAGGTATAGAAAAATCCGAGGAGAGTTTAAATAAAGGTAATTGAATAGATAAAATTCTTTAGTTTCTTTTGTATTAAAAACATCTGTTGGCTTATTCTTAAAGCTATGGAACAAAATTGTAGTATCACAAAAGCTATCTTTTTCGCATATAGCTAATTCTGCTCCCAATAGTTTACCTAGCTCATATGGAGTCAATATGTTCACACTATTCTCTGAAAAATTTATAACTGATAAACTAGATTTAATAGCTTCTGATACTATGATGCAAAGGTCGATAGGGTCATTTTTTTCAAATCCAAACTTAGTTGAAGATTGAATTGTATTTTTCACTTCCTGATATATTTCACCAGCAATGATTCCTGGTAAATTATCATTAGTAAATGGTATTAAACGTGTAAATATCATTTTGTTCTCTTTAAGAACCACTTGTCTATAGCCACCTGTTTTAGTTGCAGCAACTATAATTTTCCAGTTACTAGGATCTTTGTGTAGAATCTTTTTTGCTATACTGACTAGTTCTATAGGAAACATTAATATTCCTTTAAAGTTAGAGCCTATTTCAACAAACACGTCCAACCAATATTCTATTAAATGATTTGCTTTTGATGAAACAAATAGATACCACCAGTTTTGATTAAATTTATTCGGCTTTTCGACCAAGAGAATAGAATTTATATCGTTATTATGAGCAAAATGCTCTACTTTTGTTTTTGCTGATAGATAAGCACTAATCCTATTTACTCTTGGGATAGACTGTAGCAAATAGTTCTGATCAGTGTGATTGAGAACCAGATATAAGGGTGCTTTTTTATCTGATGAGAGACATGAAATTAAGTCAGAAACAACTTTATTATTTTTGTCCTTAGCAAAATATCTTTTATTTAAAGTATCATTTTTAAAATATAGTAACATTGTGCCTTCTTTTCCTATAGAAAGCATAAACTTACTTTTGGGTTTTGACCCAAACATATTAACAAAGTGTATACTCATCTAGAATTAAAAAGGTAATTTATTGAAATTCATTAAACATTAGATGACAATATTACTTATATTATAAGTTTTTGATAAAATTAGTAGTAATATTAACCCTTTTGTATGATGAAGGTTTTTTATATTTGTGCTAGACACAACTTAACCTGACAAACGAGGATTAATTATATCTCAGCTTGATATTTTATTCTCCAGCAGACTGAAAATTGAATTGAGCTAAAGACTTGATTTGACGCACGTTGTTGCACATTACCATTTAGTATACTTGAACTGAACATTTTCAGTGAATCCATCTGGCATGACTGAAACTTTTGTATTCATATTTATTTTTAAGTAATTTACTAGCTCATCAACTAATATATCAGGAGCAGAAGCACCTGCAGTAATTCCTATTTTTTCTGCGCCCTGCAACCAATTTTTGTTCATACATTTATAATTATCAATCAAATAGGCTCTTTTTCCTGTGGAAATGCACAGGTCTAATAAACGGTTTGAATTTGAACTGTTTTTGCTTCCTACAATTAACACTACGTCTGTAATTTTAGCCAATTTTTTAACAGCGTTCTGCCTATTTTGTGTTGCATAGCATATATCTTTTAAGTCGGGGCCTGTAATGCTTGGAAATCTGAGCTTCAGTGTAGCAATAATTTCTTTGGTATCGTCAATACTTAACGTGGTTTGTGTTACATAAGATAAATTATCTGGATCTTTGATTTGTAAATTGTATACGTCTTGCATAGTTTGCACTAGAGATATAGGATTACTTACTCTTCCTATAATTCCTTTAACTTCTGGATGATTTTCATGTCCAATTAGAATTAATTCTTTACCACTATCCTCATACCTTTTTGCCTCTTTATGTACTTTGCTAACTAATGGACATGTTGCATCAATCACTTGAACACCCTTTCTTTTTGCCTCATCCTCTATACTTTTCGACACTCCATGTGCGCTAAAGATCAATATTCCTCTATTGTCTTTAATGTCTTCTATGCTGCTTACAAAAACCACTCCTTGTTTCTTGAAGTCCTCTACTATATACTTATTATGAACGATTTCGTGTAGTACATAAACTTGGCGTTCATTTTTGTATTTCTCTAAAGTAATTGCTAATATGTCTACAGCTCTTTTAACCCCTGCACAGAAACCGCGTGGTTCAGCTAAGATAATCTCCATTTTTTTTCAAATCAAGTAAGTATATAAACATTGGTAAAAAGCAAGCTCCGCTCACTATGTTTCATATCATGACTGCTTTACTATAATTTCAAATTTATCATTACCAAGATTTTTGTTAATATACCAGGAACCGTCATCTTTAATTACAAATTCAGGACCCTTAAGGTCTCTTTTTATTGTCCTTCCATCTTGGCCATCCATAGCAATATGGATATCGAATGTAACGATGTCTAGATTTACCATAGCCTTTTTCCCACTTTGTGAATTTAGGCTAAACTTGCCCAACATGACATCATTAATACTCACTTCTCCTGCACAAGTATCACACTGACCATCTATACAACACTCACTTTTAATATAAAAAAGATCTAACATATTTAAATCTATAAAAAAAAAACTAAATTTATATACTAAATACAATTCATCATTAATAAGCAACTATAGATTACTTTGGCTACAGCAATAATGCAACTGGAAGTATAACATAATTAATTGTATAAGAAACTACACTTTAGAGAAATGGTTGTTGTTTGGTTTTTTTATTAATTTTTTTCACCATACTGTCAATCATGTGTTTTATTCCTTGATATACAGAGTATATACTTTCGTCATTATGCATATAAGCAGAGCAGGAAAATACATTATGTTTTTCATCTTCTATTGATAACTCTGTATCGCATGTTATATGTTCGCCGCCGAGCTTCTCTATCAACTGGTCTTTGTCGTTTCCTATAGTTACCTTAATCTTACTTTCTTCTTTACCTATCTTGCTACTTAAAATTAAAACAATAATGGCTGGAGATATACATATAGTTCCTATTGGCTTTTTTGCAACAAAGAACTCTGAGACTAATCTTTCAAACTCAGGCATTACTGTTTTATTTTCAGCTAAGTCAGATAAATTTTTCGCAACTCCATATCCACCAGGTACGACTAGCATGTCAAAATTTTCAGCTTTAGCTTCTCTTAAATCATTTATCTCACCTCTTGCAATTCTTGCTGATTCTACAAGTACATTCCTTTTTTCTTTTACTGCTTCTTTTGTTTTGTGATTCATAACTTGTGTGATATCAACATCAGGAGCAAAGCACATGACTTCAACTTCCTGCTGATCAAACACAAGCAGAGTTAAGACTGCTTCTCTCACCTCTGTGCCGTCGAGGTGGCCGCATCCTGATAAAACCACAGCGGCTCTTAATTTTTTCTCACCCATAAAATACCTTGATTTCATATAATCTAGGTATTGTAATACAAATTCCATATTTGGAAAGGAGTAATTATTTTATGTCAATTATAATATAATTAATAATTAGCATATATAATTAGGCATATTTATAATTGATAGGAATTGAATATGGTACAAGGTGGTACAACAAATCCAACCAATTCGGACGAGTTCATTGAAAATGTAGTAAGATATATTAGTGAAAAAGGAGATTTGTTACAAAAATTGCAGGATCTATTAAAACTACGTGGCTTTGAAAAGAAAGGTGAAATTTCTAATACACCACCTATCGATGATATGTCTAAATTTCTGATGGAAAATAAAAATGTTTTTGGGAGTGTAATAGGTCTTATATTGGAGAATTTTGAGAAAAACAAAGTTGAATCAAAAGAATTTTTGGAACAAGGAAATAAAGTAAAAGGCATGGAGAAAGAGCTTGAAACTTTAGGCAATCAACTGTTAGCTCAAGGGGTAATAAGTGGAGCAGCAGTGACAACACTAACAGGTGTACTAGCAGGTTTATTAACAGTAGGAGGAGTGACTGGTGCATTAATTGGTGGTGGGGCAGCATTCGTAGGGTTTGTAGCACTAGTTGCTATAGTTGCTATTGGTTATGCTATATATCAGCATAGAGGTGAGATAAAAGAAGGAGCGATTAAAGCAGGAAAAGCGGTGAAAAGTTTTGTGAAAGATGTGATCGATAAATTACCTACGATTCAAGCAAGAGAGAATAATTTTGGAAAGTTAATAAGCAATGTGACAAAACAGGATCTTAAAGCTACTGGAGAAGAAAGAACAATTCTTGATAATAAAGTAAAAATAATAGAAATGCTCCGAAATGAAGAGCAGCGATCTGCTATACGAGAGTTAGTAAAGGATGGAGACATTAAAGAATTTTCAGAAAAGGATATGGAAAGACTTCTACAAAAGGGCCTCAGTACTCATGAGAGTGATGAGAAAGCACTTGAGGATTCTATAGAAGAATTAAAAGCTGCAATTACTTCAGATAGCAAAACAGTAGAAGATTTTATACAAGAGGTGAATAATAAAGCTAAAGTGTAATAGTCTAGACTTAATCTGACAAGCATGAATTAACTGACAGAAGAATTAACAAAGTCAAAACCAAAATCAGCATCCTGTTTAATGCTATCAATATTTTTCTGATAAGCAATATGCATACTATCAAAAAAGGTTTGCATAGGAGTCTTACCATAGCAATATTTACCTGAATGCGGTCTAGATCTATTGTAAGAATGCACCCAATGGTCTACGTCTAACTGAAGTTCTGCCAAAGAGGTGTAAATTTTCTTTCTAAAGATAATATTGTAACATTCATCTTGCATAGTTCTGTGGAACCTTTCACATATGCCATTAGTCTGTGGAGAACGAGCTTTGGTTCGAGAATGATCAATATTTTCTACCCCTAAATATAGCTGGTAAGCGTGATTTTCAGGTCTGCCACAATACTCTGTACCACGATCCGTCAAAACACGTAGCAATGATACTTTCTGTTCATCAAAGAACGGTACTACCCTATCATTAAGAAGATCTGCAGCTGTGATAGCAGTCCTTTCTGTGTAAAGCTTAGCAAAAGCAACTCTGGAATAGGTATCAACAAAGGTTTGCTGGTAAATTCGTCCAATACCTTTGATATTACCAACATAATAACTGTCTTGGCTACCTAAGTATCCTGGATGCTCTGTTTCAATTTCTCCATGGGCCTCTTTTTCTTCCTTAGCCTTTTCTAGAGCTGTTATCTGTTCTTCTGTTAAAATGATACCATCCTGAGCTACTTTTGCTTCTAATGCCTTTAACCTCTTTTTAAAATTTTCAAGAT
>NZ_QJHA01000034.1:0-12619 GCF_006334525.1 Wolbachia endosymbiont of Leptopilina clavipes | reverse complement strand
TAAGTCTAATAAGATTTGCTAAAGGAGTTGGCGCAGAAATTTTATATCTTCCTCCATATTCTCCAGATTTTAACAAAATTGAACATTATTGGTTTGCTATAAAAAACAGAACCAGGAAAAACATTCCTTTATTCAAATCTTTTCGTCATGCTGTCGATTCTTCTTTCTTATGACCTTTTTGGACTATTATGGGAAGGGCTATAAATGGCTGTTTTATAATGAATTTTGTCAGTAACTGCCAGTTCTTTTCACTTGAGCGATGCAACAAAGCCCACTGGGATCCAGCCTGTTTTATCTTTTATCATAGAATGAGACGTTCAGCATATTCATCTTTTTCCATTACCATATCATAAACAATCATTCCATGGGAGCGCATAATTTCAGGTGTATGATCACGAATCAATTTATCAATCTTGAAATAATTTTCTTTATACTTCCTTTGACGGATATCAAAACTTTATTTGGTAAAATCAAACCGTGACTTTCGATTTAACCCAATTATACAATTTACTCATTTTACCATCTTGACCGAGCATTCCAGAGTTATTTTTATAAAAAGTGTCAACTATTAGCTTGATAGAGCCTATGGCAGCAGAAAATACGGGATTTTTATCATACTCGCCATCAAGGCCACTGAGAGACTCAGGGCATCCAATGCGGACTTGTTTGTTGAATATATAGCTTGCAATCTCTTTCATGCTTGTGAGTTGACTGGTTCCACCTGTGAGCACTACTTTATTGATTGGATCTTTTTGTTCTTGAAATTGCTCTCTTACCAGTTCAAATATCTCCTCAACTCTAGGTCTTATGATGTCAATAAGTTCGGACTTGGGTACTCGAGTCGGTTCATCATTTTCACTGTTTTGCAGTGTAATATATTCGTTCTCATCTATTGAAGTTACGACAGTGCTACCGTATAGTATTTTTATGCGTTCAGCATGCTCTATACTTGTGCATAGTCCATAAGCTATATCTCGAGTGATGTGAATGCCGCCAATTGGAATGCTGCTTGTGTATATAAGCTTTCCTCTCTTAAAAATTCCAATTGCAGTACACCCACCCCCTATGTCAACAATGGCAGTTCCTAGCTCTTTTTCATCTTCACTTAGACAGGCAAGGCCTGCAGAATATGCGGAAGCAATACAACCAGCCATACTTATCCCGCTATTATTAGTTATACAATTTTCAATATTGGTAAGCGCTGGACGCGAAGCAGTGACGACATTAACATCAGCAGATAGTCTTTTTCCGTACAATCCACCAACCTCTTTTATATCAGTCATGTCATCCAAGTGATATTTCAGTGGTATATTGTGAATGATAACATTTTCTTCGATATATTTCTCAAACGTCTGAAAGACTACACGTTTTATATCTCGGTCTGAAATTTCGTGATTAGCTGCAATAATTTCGTTATATACGTTAAAAGATGAGACTCCACATCCGGCTACATTCACATATATCTGGTCTATAGTCTCTTCTGATACTTGCTCAGCTAAACCTATAGTTGATGAAATAGAGTAACTTGCATGCTTTGCATCAGTTATTGATCCACCGCTTATACCTTCTGCACTTTTATAACCCGTTCCTATTATTTTATAGCTGAAGTTGCTATTGATCTTAACAATGAGACAGATAATTTTTGTTGTACCTACGTCTAAAACGGCAAAAACATTTCGCTTTGGTTTTATTATTACTGCAGAGTACATTAGTTGACCTTATGACACAATTCCATTCAAATTGTAGCTTCCTTTAATAATTTATATTTCTATTAAAAATACAGCAACATTTTAATATACCCAAAATACTGTACAAAGGAAAAAATAAAACATAGAATTTTAATTTTATGTCTAAATTGCCAATTGTAATTGCCACTGATGAAAGATTAACTACACGTGCCAGTGAAGTAACAGATATAAACGATAAAATTAAAGAATTAGTAAACGACATGTTCGAAACTATGTACCATGAAGATGGTCTTGGCCTTGCTGCAGTGCAAATTGGAGTGATGAAGAGAGTTTTTGTCATGGACGTTCAGCCAGAGAAGGCTGAAGATGGGCCAGCAGGATATGAATCAACTGGCAAATTTTGCATGATTAATCCTGAAATTACAGAATTATCGGGTGAACAAGTAATTCTCAAAGAAGGGTGCCTTTCAATTCCAGAGCAAAGCCATGAAATTAAGCGTCCAAAATATTTAACTGTGAAATATAAAAATTTAAATAACGAAGAACAGACGCTAAAAGCTAGTGGTTGGCTTGCAAGGTGTATTCAGCATGAGTTAGATCATTTAAATGGTATATTATACGTTAGACATTTGTCTAAATTGAAGTACGATATGGCTATGAAAAAAGCTCAAAAGGTTAAGATGCACTATGAACAATGAAGATCTAGAATTGTTGAAGTTCTATCATGAAGTGGGTGTTGACTGCACGCTAACTGAAGGTGAAGAGGAAAAAAAAGTGGAAAATGAGAGAGCTGCACAGTCTTCTGTCATCGAGCAGAAAAAAGCCATGTTCCCAAGTGACTGGATCATTGAAGCAAGGAAGCTTGCAAGTGAATGTGGTAGTGTAGATGAACTAAGAAGTGCAGTTAAGTCATTTGAGGGTTGTGAAATAAAAAAAACTGCAACTAATACTGTTTTTTCCGATGGTAATCCAAATGCAAAAATCATGCTTGTTGGTGAAGCACCAGGAGCAAATGAAGACCTGAAAGGCATACCATTTTGTGGTGCAAGCGGAATGCTGCTCGATAAGATGCTCGGTGCAATTAATCTGGACCGCACTAAGGTATATATAAGCAACACCGTGTTTTGGCGTCCACCAGGTAATAGAAAACCAACTGATCTAGAGCTTGATATGTGCAGACCATTTGTTGAGAAGCATATTGCTCTTGTTTTACCGCAGATTCTGATTTTTGTTGGAGGAATCGCATGTTATAGCCTTCTTGATAACACAAAGACTATATCGAACTTGCGTGGCAAATTTCATACTTATACTAACCAATATTTATCTCATGCAATTACCACAGCCGCTATATTTCATCCAGCCTATCTACTTCGTCAACCAGCACAAAAACGCTTAGCTTGGGAAGATTTAAAGAAGATTAGAGAATATCTTGATAATACTAATAACCACACGGATGTTTAGCTTACTACTCGTTATCATCTTAGTACCGGCTAATTGCATTAAATATTGAAAAATTTACTAAACAGAGAAAAAGGCAAAAGAAAATCTATCAGCTACTACCTATTTTTTTAATTGGCGTTTTTCATTGTATTAAATGCTTTGATAAGCGCATTTTAGCTTATGTGGGTAAAAGTTTTATAAAGACATAGAGTGCACATAGTGCAAAAAATTAAACATCAAGTATATTGAGCTTTTTGTCGTTTTATCTGCACAGACTGAAGATAAATAATATATCTTCACCCTTATTTTAAGGAGAATGGCGGAGTCCGTCAAGTAACTCTTGCCGTTGCTATAGCTGCTTGAGTTCCTGTAATCACAATGTTGGTGCAATGCACGCATGGAATTTTATTTACTCTATAATATGTTGGTTTATAGTAGTACTAATGCAGAAATAAAGGGAGGAGACATTGGAAAGCAATATAAAAAAATTGAAAGGAAATTTTTTAGAACAAGCAATTAGAGTAAATCATGCTGGCGAATATGGAGCCATTTGCATTTATTCCGGTCAAAAATTTATTCTTAAAAAATCTTCCATAATTGACAAAATAATTGAAATGGAGGAGCAGGAAAAAAAACATTTCCACTATTTTAATGAGAAAATCAAGGAGCAAAGAGTTCGTCCTACTGTTTTGTTGCCAGTTTGGGGTGCTTTAGGGGTATCACTTGGTGTTGTAACTGCCATGATGGGTAAAAAAGCCGCTATGGCTTGCACTGCTGCAGTTGAAGAAGTGATCGGAGAGCACTACAAGGAGCAAGTCTTACATTTAGAAGATGGGGAATTAAGAGAAACTATAAGTAAATTTCGCGATGAGGAATTAGAGCACAGAGATATTGCAATTCAGCACAATGCCGAAAGCGCACTTGGCTACAACGTTTTATCTTTGTTCATAAAAACAAGCTGCAAAGCTGCTATTTACCTCTCTAAATTGATTTAATCAATCACTATTTGACAACCAACCACATTTGCCTTTAGTTCTTGTGCTAATTGCTGCCCCATATCCTCTACTACAATCGAATGCGTATGAATGTTTATAATTAATTTCTTAATTATTATCCTAAAAATACATTAATTTAATTCCCTATTAGAGTTTTCTTGTTGTTGTAAACATGTTTGCATAAGACTAGTAGATGGAACGTTTTTAATAGTCTGAGTTAACTCCTCAGGAATATTTTCAAAACTCTTGCCCATAACTTCTAAAACACTTTTCCCCTGTATAAAACAATTCCCTCCAAAGCTTGATTTGTTTTCTAACTTGCTAAACCTTATTTTGCTTTTCTCATCAATTTCTACTACCATTTTGTTACCATCTTTCCGTAGATAAATACTAATCTCTCCTATTTTAGTAGTAAAAAATATTTCAATACCACCTTTTAAGATATCTGTGTAATTTCTTTTTCCATCTTCTGTAATTTCAACTTTTACTATACTTTCCTCAATCTGAAATATTCCAACTTCTAAATCCTTAGCTTTTTCATTATTTAAAGTTCTCGCAGTTTCAACAATACTACCTTGTGGATACTTAATATAAAAATATTTATTATCTACTTCTACTTCAAGATCATATTTATCAATTTGCTTGTTATTTTCTTTCACAATACCTTCATATGCTAGACCCTCTAGCATTTTTTTCTTACTCTTACATTGTTCGTTAAGATCATTTAAATAATTAGAGCCGTAATATCCGCCTTCAATATCGCTATAAAAAGATAATCCTTTTTCTACCCCACCTTTTAACACTAAATTACGAGTGATCTTTTGTATGATATTTTTTGTAGTTGAATTGCGTGGATTTGCATGAAAGCGATTAATTAATTCTTCCATTTTTTCAAATATAAAATTTGTTACAGTCTTATTATCCTTACCGTAATATGAGTTTAATCTTATTCCTTGATTTAAATAACCCTCTATTATGCGTTCCATGTACTTTAAAACTCTTTCTTGCTCATCGTGTTCTGTTATACCTTTTATCATCTCATCACAAAATTTTTTAACTAGAATTTGTTCATCTGTAGTCAATGGTATTTGCAATTTCGTAGAAGATGAGTCTCGCTCAAAAAGATAAATTATTGACAATTCTTCTGCTCTTTTAATAAAGTCATAACTTCTTAGATATTCTGCAACATCTTTGTTTTTTGCGTACCTTTTCTTGATTAAATCCATATGCCTATCTTTACGACTTATAGTCGGTAATTTTGGATTTGATGAACTACTCTGTTGACTATTGAAGAAGCTGTTAGAGAACTGTTCAGGCTCTAAAATAAGATTACTTTCACCTTGTTTACCTACTTGCTTAGACATATTATATACCATAACCACTAAAACTTTTTAGTGATTACTTCAATACATAGATAAGTCAATAAAAATATCTTTTTCTCTTCAGTGCTAAAAAATTGTCAAAAATCTCAAAATTGGTTAATTGCATATAACCTACTTTCTGGTATACATCAAAACTACCGTAGAAAGCTTCAACTTTGAAAGGGATTAACAAATAAAATTCTTGTACTTTGCCTCTACTAAAGTACAATCAGGCTTTATTTAATATTTTTCATGCTTGATGAAGTACATGAGGAGTGCGGGGTATTTGGCATAAGTTACAACCAAAGTGCTGCTTTTAACTCTATACTTGCTCTCCACGCTTTGCAGCATAGAGGTCAAGAGTCTTTTGGCGTAGTAACCAGTAACAACGATAAGCTGCTCTCTTATCACTTTCAAGGCCAAGTGAGCAGTGCATTTGATGATATAGATGAAATAAAGAAATCCTTACCTGGGGATTGTGCAATAGGTCATGTTCGATACTCAACAAGTGGTAGTAAATTTGGAGTGCAGCCCATGTTTGGCAAAAGTGGCAAATTTGGGGATTTTGCCATAGCACATAATGGTAATTTAATTAATATTTCTCCGATACGCGAACAATTAATTAAACAAGAGTGCGTTTTTCAGTCAGATATTGATACAGAAGTAGTAGTGCATCTGACAGCAAGCAGTGAAAAAGATAACTTTTTAGAGAGTTTTATATATGCATTAAAGCAAATACAAGGTGCTTATTCTTTTGTGGCAATCAATCAAGAAGTAGTTATTGGAGTACGTGATCCATCTGGAATCAGGCCTCTTGTTTTAGGAAAGTTAAACGGTTCTTACGTTCTTGCATCTGAAACTTGTGCTCTTGATATAATAAATGCAGAGTTTATTAGAGAAATAGAACCAGGCGAATTAGTTACCATCAGTTCGGATAGTAAGCTAGCCTCAATGTTTCCTTTCCCACAGCAAAAATCAAGTTTTTGTATTTTTGAATACGTTTACTTCTCGAGACCAGACAGCATAATGGAGAAGAGGTCCATATATGATATAAGAAAAGAAATAGGAAGAATACTTGCAGAAGAGAGCCCACCAAAAAACAATGTAGATATGGTTGTACCAATACCTGATTCTGGAATACCTGCAGCTATTGGATATGCAAAGCATTCAGGATTACCTATGGAACTGGGGATAATTCGTAATCATTACATAGGAAGAACTTTTATACAACCCACCGCTGAAGTACGTAAAGTTAGAATAAAATTAAAATTCAATGCTAATAAGCACACTTTGAAAGGCAAAAACATAATTTTAATAGATGATAGTATAGTGCGTGGTAGTACGCTCAGAAATATAATAGTTATGCTAAAGGATGCGGAAGTAAAAGAGATTCACCTCAAAATTTCAAGCCCACCAATTAAGCATTCTTGTTTTTATGGAATAGATACGCCAGAGTGCAAAGATTTAATTGCTGCAAATAAATCTGTAGAGGAAATTAAGGAAATTATAGGAGTAAATAGCCTAGCCTTCTTGAGTATTGATGGACTATACAGGGCTGTTAAAGAAGAAAAACGTAACAACGCTACACCGCAATATTGTGATGCTTGCTTCACTGGTGACTACCCAATTGGTAAGTAATCTATTATTAATGAAGGTGAGGTTTTTTCTATGTTATATTAACAGTTTTAAAAATAGATTTTTTGCATAACCATATAGTTTTTGCCTGGGCGTCATTTGAGTAAAAACTACTTTACAAATTTCGTCATTCCCTTTACTATGATACTAAGAGTATTTATCCTTGTTTTTGACCTGCAGGCTCAATCACAAAATCAGTAAAAAACTCAAATATTTATTGGCAAATTACACAAAAATTATAGAGGCTTTTTTTATTTTTTCTACATTCAGCCAAAACGCGCTTGTTAGCACATTATTATAGCGCCAATTTACATTATAAAACTCGTCACACGGGGATTCTTCTGCCTTTTTTCTTCGTTTGGTAAATTTCTTAATATTTATAGCTAAAGCTTCAGGCTAGCACTTGATGCTGGAATCCAGAAATCTTTTGAGCACAAAAGTTATGCTAGGTTTTTGTTGGTAAAAAAGGCTGGATCCCAGTGGGCTTTGTTGAATCGCTCAAGTGAAAAGAACTGGCAGTTACTGACAAAATTCATTATAAATAGCCATTTAACTGTTGAAGAAAAAATATGCCACAAAAAATGAGAGTCAGTAACTGCCATGAATATAACAAATTTCTCCAAGAAAGAGGAAGCATTTTTTGTTATATCAATGACGCCATAGAAAATTGGTACGAGAATTGTCTAAAAATGCAGGGCGGCAACTATATTTATAGTGATAAAGTTGTGATTTTAGTGCATATAATCGTCAGTTTCTTTAGAATTGGTTTAAGACAAACAGTCGGGTTTATAAAAGGGTATTTGCAACAAAGCCCACTGGGATCCAGCTTTCATTAGAAACGTTGATTACTTTTATGCTAATAATTTTACTACTCTTCTGAACGGATACAATTGAATATAGTATAGTCTTCTGTTCTGACGAGAATAGTTTTATTCCATCCATCAAAAAATGCTAAATTGAGGTATGTATCACCCTTATAGGGCTTGTGAATTTCAGTTATAATAAATTCTGAGATTAGGTTATGCTCTAAAAAAAGGTGTGCTATTTGTGCCCCACCAATCACAAAGACTTGAGAACTACTTTGAATTGACAGAAATTCTTGCATAGAAGAGACAACAGTACATTTTGGACCTCTATTAAAACACTTGTTACGGGAGAAAACAATAGGTGTACGATTCTTTAGTATGCTTTGAGGCACGGTTTCAAATGTCTTTCTTCCCATCACAATAATTTGTTTGTCGGTCACTTGACAAAAATGTTTAAACTCACTTGGATAACGCCAGGGCAAATCATTATTTATTCCAATTACCCCATTAGGGTCAACAGCCATAATTCCAATAATCTTCATCCTTTTAAGACAGCTTGGGCTACAAAAAATCTCATGTGGTCGCGTACATTATGCACTCTAAGGAAATCAACCTTATTTTGCAGTATAGCAGATGTAGCAATTGTTTCTAAATCTCTATTAGAGGGAGATTCTATGGAAAAAGAGGAAATAAATGACTTTCTGGAATGGCCAACTAAAACCTTGCAGCCAAAATTTTGTAAAGTTTCTATACTGCGTAAAATCTGAATATTCTGATACATAGATTTGCCAAAACCAATACCAGGGTCAATAATTATTGAATTTTCATCAAAACCCAGGCCTAGTAGTTTGTTAATGCTCTTCTCTGCCCAATTATTTATGATATCAATTGGGTCAGTGTCATGTGGAATAATATTGTCCTTATGTGGTGGTATCGAAAGTGAATGCATAATAACGACACTACACCCACTGCTAGCAACTTCTTTTAAGGTATTACTACTCAGATCTCCCTTCTGATCATTTACCCAGGCAATATTGTAGTGCTTCAAAACGTTTAAAATAACGTCTGGCCAAAAACTATCAATGCTGACTTCAATATCACCATTTTTCATATAGTCGCTAAGATTATCAAGTACTGGTTTTAGACGTTCATACTCTTCCTCTGGCGTCTTTATTGAAGCTCCAGGCCTTGTTGATTGAGCTCCAAGATCAACTATGCTTGCACCATCTGATACCAGCTGCAATGCCTGCTTGGTTGCTCGATTCGCATCATAATAAAGACCACCATCTGAAAATGAATCAGGGGTAATATTGACGATACCAATAAGCTTTGGTGAAAGCGTAAAACTCTTTGAAAAACAGTCTTGAACATTGAAAGCAAAGGTTTTGTTAACCATTGCCATCAAGTGGAGCAAAAATGGTCTATTTACTAATTCTGGGTGAGGAATTTTAAGGTCAGGTATATCAAGCGTTAGATCATCCCATAACAAAATATCTAAATCAATAACACGAGGTGCCCATTTTTCGTAGACTTGTGGACGACCAATATCACATTCGATTTGTTTTAAGCCTTTTAGTAGCTCCTCAGGAGAAGAAGAACAACTTCCATAGACAATCATGTTGAGAAATGGCTTGTTCCAATCAGGTGGAGCACCATTTGGTAAAATAGCCTTAGTTTCTAGAATGATCGAAGACTTTAAGTCTTTTAAATAGCGCTTCTTTAGTAACTCAGTAGCTCTTTGTAAATGGGAAAGGCGATTCCCTATATTTGATCCAATAGAAATATAGATCATTCTTGCAATTCATTACAGTAAGTAAAAAAAACGCCCCCATGCACACCAGGAACTGGTGGTGCGATTTTGTGAGTAGTCACCCCGACAGAAGAAATAATATGCTTCTTTCGCAGCAAAAGGTTATTAATGGCTCTGTATATCTCATGAGTTAA
Source organism: Wolbachia endosymbiont of Leptopilina clavipes (assembly GCF_006334525.1). Taxonomy (NCBI): domain Bacteria; kingdom Pseudomonadati; phylum Pseudomonadota; class Alphaproteobacteria; order Rickettsiales; family Anaplasmataceae; genus Wolbachia; species Wolbachia endosymbiont of Leptopilina clavipes. The sequence goes on along the minus strand of NZ_QJHA01000034.1, from coordinate 2,750 downwards.
ATGCTCGATTAAATTAAATTGCTTGCCCTGAACAAGAGATTGAATATTTTGCACTACTTCCAAATAGCAGATAGTATCTTTAAGTTGATCAGTTGTAAGCCCTGAAGGAGGAGATTTAAAAGTGAAATCAACGTCAATACTCACCAATTGGGGAGAAGACTTCTCTTCTGCACTACATCCCAAATGAACCCAAAGCCGTAAATCAGATATAAGAAGATTACATGCTACCACTGAATTTAGTATCTACTTATAATTAATGACAAACATCAACATTCATCATGCCATCAAGAAAACCCCATAAGAGTTTTGCTCCTTTTTCAGCGCCTTGCATAACTTTCTCTTGTTCTTCTTCGTTTAAATCTGCAATAAGGTTTGCACATTCTTCAGAATGCCACTCATCAGCTTCCATATGAACAGTAAAAAATTTGAGAGGGCGCTCATCATTTATTGAATAGTGTTTTTTTAGACCTTCAATTTTAGATTTAGAAACCTCTGGAGTTTGACGTTCATAAGCGTACAGAGCTCCAAGACCTTCTACAAAACCTGATCTTACAATATCAAAGTAACCGTCAACTAATTCTCGTGTCTCCTTAACCTGTGCATCCTCAAGAAGTTGAGATCGTGCTACTCCCAGTCCTTCAGCAAAACGCTGCCATAATTCCTGGTGATTCTCGTCGCCTTGTTCTTCCTCTATTAAATTACCAAGTAAAACTTGCCGCATTTTCAAATTCGGACACAAGGAATGTATACCGCTGATATAACGAGGAAAAGCAGCAACATGGTGATAATATTCCTTAGCGTAGGTTTGCAGAGCCTGCAGGCTTAAGCTACCTTCATTCCATGACTCGTAAAACGGGTGTTTTAATAAGTGTAAACTATCTAATTGATTATTAAGTGATTGAACAAATGTCATAAAACAGTAAATTGTTTTAGGCTACGTTTAGGTTTATCAAATGTCAAGAGGCATTTCTCACTACTACTTTAATTCCAATAAATATAAAGATAGATACGCTATAAGTTAATTTTTTAGTAAAATTGATTTTTTCTAAAATTTCATGTATTATTAAATCAATATAGTGAAAAACGCAAAATGAAAGTAACAGAAGAAAATACAATAAAAATTAGGGAAGAGTTCGTAGAAGTTCAAAATGGAATGCGAATTCAAAAGATAGTGATGTCAAACTCGAAGAGCAGTGCAGATAGCAGAAAGAAAAAGCATATAGTTTACTTTCCAGGGCTTACATATACTTTTGAAAAAGAGCCAAATGAAGACAAAAGTGAATGGAATTGGGCAGCTGAAGCAGGTATGGATGTTCACCTTATTAATTTTCCTGGTTCTGGAAAAAGCAAAGGCCATTCTTTAAACGGTCGAAATCGAGTAAATGCAGGAATTGGAGTCATTTCAGATCTTCTAAAGCAAGGCATTCACCCAGACAATATAGTACTGTATGGAAGCTGTGCTGGAGGACCAATAGCTGCGGAGGTTTATAAAAAGTTTAAAAAAGATGACAATATTCATTTAAGATGCATTATCAATAAATCCTTTAGCTCATTCAAAAAACTTGTAGTGAAATTACTACACATATCAAAACCTAAATGGCTATTTCCTCCTATAATAAAATTCATACTCAAATGCTTTGGTTGGCACTTTAAGCCACACACAATAGTAAACGACATTACTCCATACACAATTTGTTTTAACTTAGAGAACGATGGCTTTATTAGTAAGCAGGCAAATATAGGTACTAAAATTGCTGACATAGAAAAAAGTCATAGGAAAAAAAACTACCAAAAAAAAGAAACTTTTGAAGGTTTTGAGCAATATAAAGAGTTTTTTATGGAGCATGCCAACTTAGCTAAAATAAAAAACCTTGAACCTGAAGTTGGAATAATGAAAAAATGCTGGAATAAGTTTCTATCGTTACTACCTATTAAGGCAGATGATATTCACTTTTCTTCGATTACAGAATTGTGCTCATCAAGTGAACACAAATACAATCTTCCTGAGCTGATTTCACTCTTTTTAGAATTCACAGATAATTATTTTGAAAAGAAGGGCTCTCTCAATCAAGAGAAACAACATACTGTAATTGCGATTGAATAATGGAGAGACATACTCCATTATTTTAGCACGAAGTAACAAATTCAATGAATTGGTTCTTCAAAAATAATTTAAACTTTTACAGTAGGAGTAGTCTCATGAAATATTATAGCGGGTTAGATATCTCACTCAAAGAAACTTTTATTAGTATCGTTGATGAGAAAGGAAAAATTGTTAAAGAAGAAGTTGTTGCAAGTGAGAGCAGTGCAATAGCTGAGTTTCTGCTTAGTCAAAGCAGAGAATACGAATCCATAGGAATAGAAAGTGGGCAATTGTCAATATCGATGTGCAAAGAGTTAAGGAGCTTTGGATTACCAGTAATTTGTGTAGATGCGAGGCATATGGCAGCAGCATTGTCTGCGAGAATCAATAAAAACGATAAAAATGATGCAAGGGGTATAGCACAAATGATGAGAGCTGGGCTGTATAAAGAGGTATTAGTAAAATCAGATGAGTCTTGTCAAGTTAAGGTAGCGCTCGGAAGTAGAAGGCAGTTAATGTATTGCAGAGAGCAAATTATGGGAACAATAAGAGGGCTATTGAAGATATACGGAATAAAGCTTGGCAAGAAGTCAAAGATTGTAATCTTTTCTTTAAAAGTGCAAGAAGCAATAAAAGATCTAGATAAAGTCAGTAAGGATTCAATTGA
>NZ_QJHA01000045.1:0-11175 GCF_006334525.1 Wolbachia endosymbiont of Leptopilina clavipes | reverse complement strand
TTTTGATAGTATGCATATTGCTTATCAGAAAAATATTGATAGCATTAAACAGGATGCTGATTTTGGTTTTGACTTTGTTAATTCTTCTGTCAGTTAATTCATGCTTGTCAGATTAAGTCTAGACTATTACAGTTAAAATGATACCATCCTGAGCTACTTTTGCTTCTAATGCCTTTAACCTCTTTTTAAAATTTTCAAGATCGTTTCTTTGCCACACTGATCTTATTCCACTTGCAGAGATGAGAATTCCTCTCTTTTTCAGTTCGTTTGCTGCTCTTTCTTGTCCGTATGCTGGAAACTCTATTGCTATTTCAACTACTGCTTTTTCTATATCCTCCGACACTCTATTTGCATACAATGGCTTGCTTTTGCTTATCTCGTGTAAAGCCTCTTCTCCTCCTGTTTCATACAGTTCTTTGAAGCGGTAAATGTATCCCTTGAATATCCCATTACTTTACACGCCTGTGATACATTTCCTAATTGCTTTGCAAGTTCTAGCAATCCCAACTTTGGTTTTAGTATTTTTTCTTGTGTTGTATTCATATCTGACACTCCTTTAAAACTTGTCTATATTTTTATCTTACTTTGTTTGCTTGTCAGATCAAGTCTAAACTATTACAATTTTAATATATCAAGTATTTTATTGTAATTGTGATCCAAACCAGATTCCATACCCGTAACCCCATTTTGTATTTTAATATAAACTTTAGTCTAGTAAATTATCGTTGCCAAGCCAATCTTTTTCTCCAAACCTTACCACTGCACAACAGGAAATTTCTTGAGAGCCAAGTATGATATTTTCATTCTAATAATTAATTAGAAAACATTTTTATTTACGAAAAAATAGACCTTGCTGTAACTAAAGAAATGTCTATTTTAGTGCTACAAAAATTTGAATTATTGACTCTTCCTAAGATTGCAAAAAAGATCGTATATTTGTGAGAACACGTTGTGCAAAAATAGGGTTGTAAAAAAAGAAGCTTGAAGTCTTTGCAACGAAGTTAGGTAAATTAGTTCATATCTAAATATGGATGAAATGGGCTAATATAGCTAGTTTTAGCGCATAGTAAAATCATTATATTAAAAAGTTCGTATGTATCATTTGGTAGACCAATGCATTCAAAAACGAAAGATTCTCACGCTTGCTGGTTTTTAGTGCTAGAAATGATTGTATCATTTAAATTTTGTTAGCACTATATACTGCTCAATTAATGGCTGCCTATTTAGTAGTGCCCTTCTACTTTATTCAACTTGCCCACGTGCCTTATTAAATATTGACGTAAGTACAGAAAAAACTTGGTATTCACCTTAACTTCTCTAAACTTACTTACAATCTCTTGACTTGGCACGTACGTTTTTTAACACTTCCTTACTTATTACCTCTACCTATCGTTCTTACCCTTGCTACAGCCAGAAACACTACTAGTTTCAGGATATTCTAAATTAGACTGCGGGATACTAAAATTACCAGAACCACCAGGTGGTGATATTTCTCTTTCTGCACTAGTGGGAATCGAATTATGAACGTTACTCTTGTGGCATTTCCTCAACACAGGTGGTGACACATTTGGACTTCTAGCCCTTTTCTTTGACAAAGTAGTACCATTGTGAACTGAATTTTGAGCAACATCACTAGTACTTGAAGGTAAATTCTCATTAACAGCACAAGCATGTTTAGCTAAGAAATGAATAGAGTTATTTAATGGATTACCGTTATTTATTCGTATATTACCAGTATTTGTACTTGTACCTGCTAGGATCTCTGAAGCACCATCTCCAGGAGAAGAAGAATAGATTGAGCAATCATTATCAGTGGAAGGAGCACTCTTCTTAGTTAATCCAATTGGCAAAGAACCTAGATTAGGTGAACTTGTACGACCAGTCAACTTCATGTTCACGATTGAATCATTTGACAATTCATCGATTGAATCATGAGAGAAATAACTCAATGAATTACGAGATGAATTACGAGATGAATTACGAGATGAATTATGAGATGAATCATGAGAGAAATAACTCAATGAATTACGAGATGAATTACGAGATGAATTATGAGATGAATTACGAGACCTATCGTATTCCTGACAAAAAAGGACATGAATTTTGCAAGAATTATTTATTCGAATTCCGTGATCTTTATCAATATTTCCGTTATTAAATAGGTAAACTTTTACAGTACTTTTCCAACGACAACTAGGAAGAGCTTTCAATGCACCCTCACCGCTAATAGAGTTATTAGATAAATCAATCTCTTTAATTCTCATAAAACTAATACTACTTAACTTTTCTAAACTTTCATCATTAATATTAGTATTTTTTAATATAAGAATATCAAGTTGTTCCATGGTTGCAGTGCCAAAGGCGTCAATATCATTTGTGGAGAGAGTATTTCCTGATAAGTTAAGGTGAACAATTCCTCTACAGTCAATCTTACCATATAAGAAGTATTGTGCAAAACTTCCACCAGGCATACACGTGTCTACACACGCAAACTTCGAATTTGAAGAAAAAGTTATTGCTTGACCATTATCTAACGACCCAGAATTTTCATAAGGTTCCACGTCAGCTGGAGTCTTAGCAACGGCTTTAATATTAAGAACTTCAAAGCTAGACCTGAATAAACTTCCTATACATTCGGGAGGGACATGAGGTGCAATACCGAGGGAAAGTACTCTAGGCTTTTGCAAATTTTTACTAGCAAAAGCTAATACACCTGAACAACCAACGTGGTTACCATCTAAAGTCAAATTATCGAGCCTTGGCCACGCTGCATGAGCTAAACTTACTGCACCCGCACTACCAATGTCATTAGAATTTAAACCAACTAAGGCAAGTAATGGAAAACTATTTTCTGCCAAATATTTCACACCTTTATCACCAATACCAGCACTACTTAAATAAAGCTTTTGAAGCCTCGGGTATTTATGAGAAGCTATGAGTTTTGCACCCATAGGACCAATAGAGTTCTCAGATAAATTAAGGTATTGAAGGGATCGAAAAGCAAGAGTTTTTAAAATTTCCCAACCTTTATGATCAAATCTGTTATTGTTCATACGAAGTAAAGAAAGCTTTTCAAAAAAAACAGCTTCGAGCAAAGATTGTAAACCACTATTACCAATATTATTATCTCCTAAATTAAGTTCCATAGAGTCCGGAAACGAACAATTCTTTAAAGCTACTGCACAGTCATCATTAAGACCATTATTAGTTAAATCTAATTTCGCAAGATTACTGACATCTCTCTCAGACAAAGCAGAAAGATCATCTACATTCACGGAGTTCTTTTCTAAATCAAGCTGAACAACTCCATAAAAATCAACGTTACCAGACAAGAAATACTTCTTGAATTTTCCCCCAAGCATGAGCATATCTTTTAAAATAAGCTTTGAACCAATAGGAAAAGTTACATCTTCAGATGAAGGAGGAAGAGTATTCTGCTGAGTAAAAGTATCCGAAGTAGAATTTTGACGACAGTATGATGCATTAATATATGAGAGACCACGCCTAAATAAATATGATACGCCAGCATAAGTTACGTCGCTGTATTTTATACTAATTGTAGTAAATGAGGGCGGAAGATTTTCAGCCAAAAACCTTACACCTTTATCACCGATTTTACATTCAAATAAAACAATCTCCACAAGAGAACCAAGGTTTTTATCAGTGAATAACTTCAAACAATTTACATCAAGAACAGAGGATGCTAATCCAAACGCTGTTATATTTTCTGCAAGGGGAACATCAGAGGGAAAAGTTTTACAAGATAATTGAATCCACTCTGATAACTTTGCATAGTTATCCATACTACTGGCAAAAAACTGATATTTTACGGTTGTTTTTTTTTTAATAAAAGTTACCGGTACGTTTACATAAGAGTAACACTTCTCCGATTGGCTTGCATTTCTTACTTGAAGATGGAGACCTGTTTCTGTTTGTGGTGTTTGAGAAGCTTCCCCCGAACCATCATTAGCTTGGCATTGACTAACGACAATACGAGGTATAATAGTAGCATTTTTTAAATGATGATCAAGGTTGATTGAGTCTAATCCACTAGTATTTATCGCACTTAAAGGATTACTTAGATTATGAGAGCGATCATTTCCCCATTGCACTCTAGAATCATTATCGGGTGATCTACCTCTAGATCCAGGAACTATAGTCCTGAATTGAGTGTTATTTTTTTCTAGAATAGAACTAGTAAAGGTGACGGTTAACCTTTCAGTGACGACTTCACTTAAAGAATCAACATCTCCCTGTATTTCTCTAATTTTATCACTATCAAAGGATAAGCTTAGTGAGAGAAGACTTTTGAAATAGGATTTAATCAAATCTTTTATGAATGAAAAAGAAACACGAGTATTTGTTAAATCAATAAAAATAAGCCTTTTGAGATCAAGGACATTCACTAAAGTTTTCAAAAGATCATCATTAATTCTGGAATTTGCTAAAACAAGGGAGGTGACGTTTCTAATATTACCTTGAGTTATACTATTTCCGATCTCACAAATTCTGATACCACTCAAATCAAGAAAGGTAAGAGCCTTAAAACCTTGGGATTCAATACACTTATTGAATCCCAACAGAGTGAGTGAATTATTACCTAATGCGAGATGGTTCACATTCTTAATCCAGTCACTACTACCTAATATAGCTAAATCTTTATCAGTAATTGAACATTTATTTAAGTGAAGATGCTTAAGTTTCCCAATCAGAGAACAGGCTAAAGCTTCCATAACTTTACCTTGAATGCTGTTACCACTTAGATCAAGAAAATCAAGGTTTTCTAAATTATTTGCCTGAAATAAACTTTCTATGGTATCAGCAGTAATAAGAAATGAAAAAGCCAAGTTAAGATAGGTAATATTTTTGTAATCAATATTGAGTAGAGCAGGGACAATTGAACCTCTTTTACCTTTTGAGTTATGGCTAAGATTAATATGGACAAGAGACTTGAGATTATTGTTATGTAAAGAATTTACATCTGAAAATTCAATCACATTATTGCTTAAATCGAGGTTAGTAAGTTTTGTAAGATATTGGCTCCGAGCTAAAAGTTTCAGACCTTTATTATCAATCTTGTTATCACTTAAGTAAAGATGAGTAAGTTTTTTGATATGATCGCTACTGATTAAAACAACCAGATCTTGACTACTCATGTTGTTTTTGCTCAGATCAAGACAAGTGAGTTGTTTGATACAACCTGTATCAATTAGAGTTTTGAGGCTTCCTTGCTTACTCAAACTACCTGCTAAATAGAGACTGGAAAGATTTTCAAGAGAACGGAGAGAATTATAAATTTTATCACCTGAGAGATTGATATCACTCATATCAAGGGAAGTCAATCTTGAAGTACATTTAAATGCAAGTAATTTTGCTAACGCATCCACAGCAATATCTGAGTTACCTCTTATGTTTATAGAATGAATACTCTTCCATTTTCTAAGAGAGGAACGAAGTTCACAAAAATCGTCACTAGAGATACCTATCCTTTCATCTTCTTTTCTTACTAGGTTAATTGACTTAAGCCAATGTATACCAAGAATAGAGAAAATAGCACCAAGATCACTATCAGAATCAGCAGGATCATGACCGATCATCACCCCCGGACTTAAAGAAAGAACATGTACCGTTCTACCAACTTCATCGCTTTCCAAGAACTCTTGCAATTTTGTAGGATCGAGTTGTTGTACCCCTGTCAAATCAAGATGATCTCCTACAACGTAGAGGGAAAAATCCATAAAAACCTAAAAAGACTACATACCATAATATGTAAAGGACAAGCCAAACAAAGTAAAGGTGAATTTACAAATCAGAAGTCTGACTTAATCTAGAAAAGGTACAGGAAAAGTTAAAAAATTTCTATTACGTAGTTAACAGTGGAAAGACGTTGTTGTTTTTTATAAAAAATTTCCATGTATTCGGATATATCATTTCCCCTTTATCGTTCCGAATTTGGGAGAAAAACCCTGGACTTGAAGTCCATCCTTTCAAAAATATAATTTGAAAGGTGAAAAATTTAGAGGAATGTGAAATGTTATAAAAATAGCAGTCATGCGGCATACAATTGTATTTATCATATAGTATGGATTGCTCAATACAGATACCTAGTTCTTGTTGGAGACATAGGGCTAAAAGCAAGAGAGGTAATTCAAGCAGTATGTAGAAGTAACTAAGTAGAGAGGTAAAGTAACATCAAGACATGCCCACATATATGTTCCAGTACCACTATATTTGAGTATCAGCAAATTAGTACAACTGATAAAAGGAAGGTGCTCGAGAAAAATACAGTAGAGTTTTCGAGAATTAAAGAAAAATATTGGGTGGTGGGAATCATTTATTGGCAGTTGGTTATTTTGTCAGGACTAACGGAATGTGACTGATCAAATGATAAAGGACTACATCATAAGAATCACCCTAAAAGGGAAGACAATTTTGGTAAGTCGAAAATGAGCATTTCACGTTCTCTCATTCTATGGACTTCAATACATAGTGGTTGAATTTGTGATAGTTTTGAAAGAATTACATTGTAGAGGTTTCATGTAAGAGCATGTCTTTAAACTATATAGGAAGGAGTTAAGAAGTGTGGTATAAGATAACATTAGAATAATAATTAATGCAATTTGCTATGTGATGAAAACAGAGTGTCAATGGAGACAATTACCCAAGGATTTTCTGCCATGGAAGGTCGTGTATAGCTGCAATTCGCACTTAAAAAAAGTGGAACATGGCAAGAAATTCACAATTTCCTAGTTAAAAAAGTAAGAAAATAATTGATAAGAAAGAAACTACATCAGTAGGACTAATTGACAGTAAATCAGTAAAAACTACTCAAAAAGGGGATCCAGAGGGTATGATTCTGGCAAAAGAATAAAGGGCAGGAAACGCCATATTATTGTAGATACTGCAGGTCTTGTAATTACTGCTGAAGTACACAGCGCAAGCATTCAAGATCGTGATATTGCTCTAAATCTTTTTGCTGAAGCTAAGCACAAATCTCCAACTCTACGTAAGTTTTTTGCTAATCAAGAATATATGGGTAAGTTACAAAACCGCTGTTTATCGGAAACTGGATGTTTGTTAACGATTGCCAAGAAAGTAGTTAATACAGGATTTCAAGTTATTCCTAAGCGTTGGATTGTTGAAAGAACTTTTGCCTAGCTCTCCAATTTTAGACACATGAGCAAAGATTACGAGCATTCTCCTCTTACCTCAAAAACAATATTTCTTTAATATGATCACTATTATTCTTCACAAATTAGCCTATTCTTGAGTTTAAAGACATGCTCTAAGGCATTGTTAATAAAAATAATTGTTGAAATGCTTTCAAAATAGTCTACCATAAAAGGGATTTAGTTGATTCTCTGGTTGTTATATGAAAAACAATGTTGATTTACCTTATTCCCCTCCTGCAACCTTTATTGAGCAGCTTTTCCTGTTCAGCAAAAGTGTTAGTTCCTTAAGTAACTTTCTGGGCGCGCGTGGAACTGAGTCGGCACGTTCATCGTTTATTGAAAAGTTGATGGAATATCGTAGTTTTGATAAACGTCTTGCTCGAAGAAGTCTTATAGAACTGCAAAGTGCCTCACGAAGCCTTTTTATTTTCTCCTTAGATCTTTATAAATTGTTTGTTCCTGAGGCATCTGGTTTGACATTTCTGCACGATGTTGATGGGGTAAGGGTGGAAAATTTCGTTAGTTTTGTCAGACATTTTTCGTCCTTGATCATAAGTCTTCGTCGGGATATAGTTCATCTGGAACTTCAAAAGAAGTTTTTACAAAGCTCTTTGAGTTCCAGAGCAAGACTGTGTTGCCAACTCGGGGAAGCTGAAAGAGCTATCAAGTCTTTTCTAGAGGTTGTTGGGTCAGATGTACCTCCTCGTGAAGATATGGAAAGTTTGAGAAGTAGTGAGCGTTCTCGAAGTGGTGGTGAAACTTTACTGCCTCGTTCCTCCTCACTTGTTGGAGCGAGTTTGTCGCTTCCTTCACAAACCCCTGTCCCTAGTGGAATCGTGGTAACGTTTTCTACGAGTTCCAAATCTCCAGCTAAGAGGGTGGTAGATTTATCTGAGGTTACGGAAAGTGTACTTTGCAGTAGTTATTTAGCATCACCTAAAGTGCCGCTTTCTTCCAGACCTGAGTTTATGGGCAGTGTGCCTCAAAGTGGTGATGAGGGTCTAAAAAGTCAGGAAACATCTTTAATGGGAAGTGAAAGTCACTCTCGAACAAGTAGGGAAAGTTTGAGAAGTAGTGAGCGTTCTCGAGGAGAGAGTAGAAGTCACTTTCGAACAAGTATGGAAAGTTTGAGAAGTAGTGAGCGTTCTCGAGGAGAGAGTAGAAGTCGCTCTCGAACAAGTAGGGAAAGTTTGAGAAGTAGTGAGCGTTCTCGAGGAGAGAGTAGAAGTCACTTTCGAACAAGTATGGAAAGTTTGAGAAGTAGTGAGCGTTCTCGAGGAGAGAGTAGAAGTCGCTCTCGAACAAGTAGGGAAAGTTTGAGAAGTAGTGAGCGTTCTCGAGGAGAGAGTAGAAGTCACTTTCGAACAAGTATGGAAAGTTTGAGAGGTAGTGTGTCTTGTCAAGATTATGGTCAAGCAAGTTATCTTAGTTATTATATATCCGATAATTCTCCTTTTCCACCTCAGCGTTTCGCCTACGGCCCTCCTTTTCCACCTCAACGTTTCGCCTACGGCCCTCCTTTTCCACCTCAACGTTTCGCCTACGGCCCTCCTTTTCCACCTCAACGTTTCGCCTACGGCCCTCCTTTTCCTCGCTTGCGTAGTCTCCCTAACATTGGTGGCTTCCCTTCCCATGTGCGTTCGAGTTTGTCTTCTCAACATGTCAGTGATGCAGCTTCTTCTGCTAGTAGTGTGAGCGGTCTTCGGTCCACTGACAATCCGGTTTCTCTCCCTTCCGATGTGCCTTCTGGCAGGTTAGAGTGTGTTCAAGCTTCTCAGGAAGCTAAGGATATTATGCGTTGAACTACTTTATGGTTGGTGCGGTTTTGGAGTCGGTGAGTTGGCTGAGTTTCTGCGTGTAAGTGTGAAAATACCGTTGTCTCAATTGGTAAGGTACTGGAAAAGTTTTGTTAGCAAATTCATTGTTTTTCAGAAAAGCTTTGGTAATATCAGATTTCACCATGTTGGTTCTTTGGTAACTTCGTGTTTCAGTTCTGTTTAAGGGCATGCACTTGATAGAATTAATGTTGGGGTAAAATTATGGTAGTGAGTACAGAATCTGATGTACCGCAGAGTATACTCTATACATAATTCTTTTCCATATCTTAATCTTATCAACCAATAAAAATTACCTTTCGACTTTCTAGTCCATAAAGAGCAAGGATGGTTTTTGTGAGTAAGTTCATATGAACTTCTATATTTTGGTTTGTGATACTGATAAAAGGATTTGGCGTTTCTAATGCGATTGAAAAAACACTACTAAGTAATTGAGCAGCTTCTAATGGCATTTTCACTATATGCTTATCGCATAACATTTGTGCTGCAATTGCTGGGTCTTTACCTAGTACAAAGATGTTCATCTAGGTGTCAAAAGATAAAATCAGATTAAGTCTTTGACTTCGTTAACTGTAAGACCAGTAGTTTGAGCTATGATATCAATAGAAACTCCTGCTTTAAGTAGATTCTTTGCAACTTCAATTTCCCTCTCTTTTCTGCCTTTTTCATGTCCGATGAGGATGCCTTTTGCAGTAGCATCATCAAGTTTTGAGCAAGGACAGCCTGTTCATCACGAATACGCTTGATCTCTTGTTCATAGGCAATAAATTCTTTTTCTGACCAGTTGAACCTATTGAGTTCTTCATATGCTCTTTTAATTATTAGATCACTTCCTATTATTCTCTCTAGCTCTTCTTCACTAGTTTCGTCTGCATATCTAAAGAAGTAGACCCATTTTTCAACTATACTTGAAAGCTGATCTTCTTTGGTTTTTGGAAATTTAGGCAACTCAATAAATATAAAGTAAAAATCTTTTAGATCATGCTCATTAGTATTTTCATCGCGAATAGTGTGCTTTGACTTATACTCAGACTTATCAGGAAATAAAATACAATCTGCTATAGCAATAAAGATAATTTCCTTAAGGTTATGGTACTGATCACCTTTATCAGCTTGTCTTGAATAAGCTTTAGCTGCGTAGTATTGTGCCCGTTTTTCGAAGCCTTTAGTTTTAGCGACCTGCATCTCAATTATGCATTGCACCCCCGTGGAATCCCTACATAATACATCAACAATGCTTTGCTTTTTAGAGGCAATATCAGGGTCTTGAATAGTACTTAAAACTCTATATCCTGTATTGTATTTTTGCCAGTGAAATCCAGAATATCATTGAGGAAATGAATGAGGATATCTTTATTCTTCTCAGTACCAAAGATACGGCGAAATGCAACATCATTCTTCGGATCGAGAAACTTCGAAAGAGCCATGAGAAAGTAAGATAAAAAGCATTAATAATTATACACAATTCTGAAGAAATATTCAACAATTAAACGTAATGTTAACCTGTATAATATTTATGACAAACATCTCGATAAGGTATCAGATAGCACACAAAGTAAGGAACTGGAGGTTAAAGAGAGGTTATACTCAAAAAGATTTAGCGGGAAAAATCGGTACAACATATCAGGTAATACTGCAATATGAAAAAGGAACACGCAGAATTTCGATTGAAAAGTTGTATGCTATAGCAGAGATATTGTCGATTGGTATTGTAGACCTAATTCCTGTATCAAATGAAAAAATCTGTTTTGAAGATGAGGGAGAGGAAATATTAAATCTAGTAAGAAAATATAAAAAGATTAACGATAAAGAGCTACGTAAAATGTTTTGTTTACTAACCAAATTTGCTCAAGTTAGTGAAAAAAGTAGTAAAAAAGCAGAGAAAATAAAGATTGCAAAAGGTTTGGTAAAAGCAGGAGTTTCTGTTGATATTGTTGCAAAAACAATTGGTCTCTCTGCTGATGAATGCGTTGAAGAAAAAGGAGGTTCTATTTACTGCAAAATAGGAAAGAAGATAAAAGAATGGAAGAGAGTATACTCAAAAAGATTTAGCAGAGAAAATGAGGTGACGAACTATGAACAAGGGCGTGTAGCTATTCCACTGGAAAAATTATATGTAACAGCAGAAACATTATCGATTAGCATTACAGATCTGCTCATAGAAGAAG
>NZ_QJHA01000019.1:0-15961 GCF_006334525.1 Wolbachia endosymbiont of Leptopilina clavipes | reverse complement strand
CCGATTTTGGAACCTGGACAAACTGTTATCCTTGATAATGCTACTTTTCATAAGTCTAATAAGATTTGCTAAAGGAGTTGGCGCAGAAATTTTATATCTTCCTCCATATTCTCCAGATTTTAACAAAATTGAACATTATTGGTTTGCTATAAAAAACAGAACCAGGAAAAACATTCCTTTATTCAAATCTTTTCGTCATGCTGTCGATTCTTCTTTCTTATGACCTTTTTGGACTATTATGGGAAGGGCTATAACACACAAGAGGAAGTCTACAGTATATAAATAAACCCATTTACCGTTTAATTTAATGTAAGTCTCTCCAACTACTACCAACCTGCTTCTTTCTTTTCCTTACTGCCTCATCTATCAGTGGTGATAACCCACCTTTGTAACGTAGCATTTTGCTCCCCTTATACTCATCATTTCTTCCAAATCTCGATAGCTCAAAGAGAATCGACATTTCATGTATACAGATAACATCCGCTGAAAAGCTAAATCCTTTGAAATATGGCAACAATTTTTGATTGATACGAAACATCTTTGCTTTTTTTTTAGACAATTATATCATTCTTCTTTCTACTTCCCTACAAATGCGACAGAACCCTAAAAAAGAAGTAATACATATAATCGGTATAGGTGGAATTGGAATGAGCGCAATTGCTGAAATTCTTCATAATTCCAGTTATAAAATTCAAGGCAGTGATACGCGATCAAACGACAATATAGATAGGTTACAAAAATTAGGTATAGAGGTCTATATTGGTCACGATGCAAGTAGTATTAGACAAGCTCAAATAGTTGTACATTCTTCCTCAATAAAACCTGATAATGTGGAGCTAGTTGCAGCAAGAAATAACAATAAAACAGTTTTGCATAGGTCAGACATGCTGGCTAAAATTATGAAAGGTAAATATGTGATAGCGGTTTCTGGTTCAAGTGGCAAGACAACAACAACAGCTATGATTGCTTCCATTTTTGATCATTCTGGTACTGATGCTACTGTAATTGTGGGAGGAGTATTAAACTCCTATCAGAGTAATTCAAAACTTGGCAAGAGTGACATTTTTTTAATCGAGGCTGATGAGTCTGATGGAACTATGTTAAAAATTCCTGCAAATATTGCTGTTGTAACAAGTATTAATGACGACCATATAGACCATTACGGTACATTTAACGAAATCAAAAATGCATTTTCTCGATTTGTAAACAACGCGGATTTTGCGGTTTTACCTGATTCTGCAAGCGTCAATTATGATGAGAATAATTCTATAACGTTTGGGTTTGGGAATGATAAGATTAGAGCCAGCAACGTCAAACAACACAATAATAGCATAGAATTTGATGTATTGATTAGTATAAACGAAAATAACTGGATTCCATTGTCAACTACTCAAATAGTTGATAGGGATGGGATAAAAGCAGCTCTTGATTCGTCACTTCAATGCTTGAAACGGGACTCTCGTTTCAATGTTGAACAAAATACTACAGAACTCAAGAAGACAATCCCTAGAAAATCTCTACATCCCAAAAAAAGTAAATCGTACTAATGCTATTTGAACGAACTAGCGAAAAAGTAAGCTAAAATTTTTTAGGGTATAAAAACAGCAAGAAACAGTATTTTAAAGAAAGTTAGAATTTGATTGGATTGTTGAAGGTTGGCTCCCAAATTTTAGACGCATGAGCAAGCTCATACTTGTTAACTAATATAGACTAGGTGATGTGGAAGAGATACATTTAGAGCAGCCGGCAAAATTGCAATACATATTACCGCAATAACTAGAAATGAGAAGGATCTATATGGTGATTATAGATTTTCTCCAGATCTTGAAAACAATAAATAGGCAGTAAAAATAAGTTCTAGCGCTACTGCAGATAGAACAAGAAGAGATATATTGATTGCCTGACCGTTGTAAACGTAGCTTGTTAAGCTGATAAAAATAGCCATAACAAAAGCTCTAATGAACGAGAGTGCAGAAGAAGCCGTACCTTTAATTTCAGGAAAAACGTTTATTGATGCGTTAAAAATCACTGGCTGGCATATTGCACAACCGATAGAAAAAATAATCATAGATAGTGTTACTAAGTAGGAAGAATGGGGCATGATTAAACTGAGTATTACAAGTAATAGAGACCCAATAGCACCCACGCTTGTACCAGAAATTACACACCATATTGCTCCAAGTTTCTTTAAGATCTTACTGGAAAACAGGCTAATAAGTGAGAAGGACCAACTATTGCACCTTGATGTAGTGCATAAATAGTGCTAGATAAACCAAAAGTCTTCATATACAGAAAAGGTCCACAAGTGATGAATGACATATAAGCGGCAGAAAAGAGACTCGGTACCAAAGACAACGTAACAAATCTCGGACTAGATAGTAGTTTTCTGTAATCTTTCATCATTTTTTTTAAACTGAAAATATCGCGGTCCTTTTTTGTTTCTGGTAACAGAAAAAGCAGCAAAACCCAAGAGATTAAATAAAGTATTGCAACAGTTGCATAATTACCACGCCACCCTACAATTTCATTGATGAAACTGCCTAACACTGGCGCAATTGCCATGACAACTGTTAGAACAGAATTCATGATTCCAATAAATTTTATTGCTTTGTCACCCTGATAACTGTCTGCAACGATTGCAAACACAACTATAGATGTGCTTGCACCAATACCTTGAATAAAACGAGAAATTAAAAGGGAAAAAACCGACGGTGCAAAAACACAACCAACAGCGCCGATTAATAACAAAGTGTTACCTATGATCATAATCCTTCTTCTGCCATAACATTCAGACAATGGACCAAAAAATAACCCTCCTATGCAAAAGCCTAGGAAATTATAAGCAATAGTTAATTGAATTGTTCCTTCTGATACGTTAAAATAGCGCACCATATCAGGAAAACTAGGTACGGAAATGTCAATCTCAATGAACTTGGCAATTAGAGGTAGTAACATTTGAGATTTTTCATTAATGAATAAAAATATCACATTTAAAGCGTTGAAAGAAGAACATTTTTTACTGTTATTAAAATGGTTAGAAACACCTCACGTAAAGCTATGGTGGGATGCAGATATAAATTGGACACCAGAGTTAATTGAGAAAAAATATAGTACCTACATTAAGGGGTTCAAACGTTTGAAGTTTGAGACACAAATTATTGAAAAACCAATGCACGCATTCATTATTAATTGTGATGGAGTTGATATTGGTTATATTCAATATTACAACAAACATGATTTCCCACCTGAACAGGTCTATAACACTTTAGAACTTCCAGAAAGTTGTGCTGCTATAGACTGGTATATCGGAGAGCTGAATTATGTAGGTAAAGGAGTTGGTTCACAAGCTTTGAATATATTTTTAAACAAATTTGTCTTTAAAGTTTATGAGAATGCCTTTGTCGACCCAGGTATAGCAAATGTTTGTGCAATCCGTGTTTACGAAAAAGTTGGCTTTAAAAAAATTATGGAAAGTAATAGTGCGATTTTAATGATTAAGGCAAGAATTCCTGAGAACCATTCAAGATGAGTGTTTTTTCAACAATCTACCTAAATTACTACAAGTGGTTTATAAAAATATACAAGGAGCTTTATACAAACTTAACATAATTTAATCATAAAAACATCATTATTAAGTCCTATATAAGAACAAATTTTGGCACTCAGTGAATCTTTTTTTAACTAACTATGAACTTGATTAATTGGAAAATAAATTTTACTTACTTTTACAATATCTTAAAATCTAATATCACTTTATCAGCAAAGATATCACAATAGGCTAGCATGTTCTCTACTCTTTTCCTCAAAATATTACCTATTTACATTACAATACTTATTGGTTACTTAGCAGGAAGATATCTTAAAATTGATAGAAATACTATATCTCAAATACTCTTTTATATAGCTAATCCAATAGTGATTTTATACGGAGTATCTCATACAGAAGTTAATTTAAAAGTAATTTCTCTGCCGATTTTGATATGGTTTATAGGTAGTACTATGTCTTTATCAGTTTATTATCTTTCTTCTTTTTTATTTAAGGACAACACGAGAAACATATTAGCGTTTAGCTCGGGCAGCACAAGTATGGGTTATTTTGGTCTACCGATTGCCATTGCTTTATTTGATGAAGATTCAGTGTCTGTGTATGTTGTCTGTTACATAGGAATGGCACTATTTGAAAATAGCTTGGGATTTTATATAGCTGCAAATGGTATCTATACTGCAAAAGAATGCGTATTAAAGTTACTCAAACTTCCCTCATTATATGCAATGATTCTAGGTTTCTTTTTAAGTATATATGATATACAAATACCCACTTTTTTGACAGATGTTATGATAAATATCAGAAGTACATTTATCACATTAGGAATGGTGCTGCTTGGAGTAAGTATTGCACAAATTACAAATTTTAAAGTAGATTGGAAGCTTGCCTTGACCACTATTGTAGCAAAGTACATATTCTGGCCGTTATTTGTTTTGGGAATTGTCTTGCTAGACAAGCATGTTACAGGTATATACGATGAAAGCATCTATAAAGCACTGATGTTACTGGCTATTATTCCGATTTCTGGATCCAGTATAATACTTGCTAATATTTTAAATTACCAACCAGATAAAGCTACTTTATTGCTCCTAATTAGTACTGCAGTGGGACTATTTTATGTTCCACTTATAATATCATTATTTTTTACTAAACTTGTCCCTTTTTGATCAAAAATTTAAGCGCTAGCCTATTCACAAAACTTGAATTTAGACTAGACTTCTTGGATAATCATAAAAGAAACTAATCCTTTTTTCCTCTCCTTTCTTATTTTTTTGCACAGAATAGGAAGTTATCAATTGATGGAATTTTCGCAATAATGTCAATAGCAGTAAGATTTCCTACACCTTTTAGCAGGTCTATAGTTGAATTTGGATGTTCTATGAGCAGCAACAAATAAATGTAACTTGCCTTTTTCTATATGATGCTATTAACCGAATAGGTATTCGTTTGACATTTCCATATCTTTGTTATCATTAGTAATACTAAAGGGAAAACTAAACTTAATAAGATTTGGAAGCATATTGTTGTTCTATGATTCACGTAATGCTGCTATGCCTTCGTTGCAGACGTTGTCATAAAGTAAATTAAATTCTTTAATATTTGAAAAACTACCACCCCTTAGCGCACTCATTAATATTATTCCACTTTCAACATCAATATCATTAGAAATTAAATCAAGTTTAATAAGATTTGGAAAGTTACCATTCTTTAACAATTTAGTGATTGCTATTGAGCCTTCTGCGCCAATAATGCTAGAAGTTAATTTACACTCAGTAATATTTGGAAGATTAATATTCTCTAATGCTTCATTTAAAACTTCTCCGCACTGAGCATCAATATAACAATTAGATAAAGTCAAGCTTGTAATATTTTGCTTTTTCTGTAAAAAGTTTACTAGCTTTTCCATATATACATATAGATTATTTAACTCTAAGGTGTTACTATTAACATATTGATTAAAGTCAACTTCCATGGTTTCTGTAAGTTATAGAGCTGCTAATTATAGCATAAATTTAAATAATTGTCAACCTTATGAACAACTAACTTTACTTCTTTTTAACCTGATACCTATGCTTTGTTTCAAATTTCCATCAAAAAGTAACATTACCCCCTCCAGTCAACCTTTCTGCTTCATTTCGTGAAATCAATGCCTCAATAAATTCATCTAGTTCACCTTCTTTTATAATCTGTTCTAGTCGATGTGAAGTGAGATTAATTCTATGATCTGTTATTCTTGATTGTGGAAAGTTATAAGTTCTTATACGTTCAGAGCGATCTCCAGAACCAATTTGGCTTTTCCTCATTGTTGACCTTTCCATTTCTTTTTTTTGTCTTTCAATTTCGTATAGCCTTGCTCTCAACACTTTGAGCGCTTTAGCCTTATTTTTGTGCTGCGATTTTTCATCTTGCTGTATTACAACTATCCCTGTTGGCAAGTGGGTGACTCTTACTGCGCTGTCAGTTGTATTCACTGATTGCCCTCCAGGACCACTGGATCTATAAACATCTATGCGTAAATCTTTTTCTTCTATTTCAAAGTCAACCTCTTCTACTTCAGGTAATATTGCAACAGTAGCTGCGGAAGTGTGCAATCTTCCTGAGGATTCAGTTTCTGGCACTCTTTGTACTCTGTGCACCCCTGACTCAAATTTCAGTCTTGCAAAAACTTCTGTTCCATTAATGAGTGCAGAAGCTTCCTTATAGCCACCTATACCTGTATTAGAAATACTTATTGGCTCAAACTTCCAATTTCTTCTTTCTGCATATTTTTGATACATACGAAATAACATCGCTGCAAATAATGCTGCTTCTTCTCCGCCTGTGCCTGCTCTAATTTCTAATATTGCATTTCTTGAGTCATCTTCATCTTTGGGTAATAATGCCAACTTTAGTTTTGCTTTTACTTTCGGTAATAGTATCTTTTGCTTCTCAAGAAGTTCTTCTTTTGCTAACCCTTTTATATCACCATCGCTGTTCTCATCTTTCATGATTTCTTCTAAATCTGAAATTTCCTCTTTTAATATATTATATTCATCGATTATCTCGATAATTGGTCTGAGTTCAGAGTATTCCTTTGAAAAACTAACGAATTCTTTTTGACTCAAATTGGTAGGGTTTTCCAGATTTCTCTCTACATCAGAAAACTTTTTTTTTAAGTCTTGTAAATTATTGTCTATATCCATATAGTACAGGTCTAGTTTTCAGCTGTTTAAGTAAGTAATATATACTGAAATAAAAAATTTCTTATATCAAGCAATAACACTATAATTGTCTCGAATATTTCTACCTAAGTATAATGGCAAAACAGATAACATCAATCTGCAGCTTCATATTTGGAGCTTCAGACAAAAAATCATTACCAGATGAGTCGGCTCCAGAGATTGCATTTGCTGGTAGATCAAACGTAGGAAAATCAAGTTTAATCAACTTGCTGATAAACAGCAAAAAAGCTGCAAGAGTTTCTTCTAAACCTGGATGCACTAGACAAATAAATTTTTACTCTATGTACAATGATAAGTTTAGGATTGTCGACCTACCGGGTTATGGCTATTCTTGTGCAAGCAAGGAAGAAGCAGTACAATACTTAAACCTAATTGAGTACTATCTAATTCACAGGAGAAATCTAAAAAGAGTGTTTGTGCTTATAGATAGCAAGGTAGGATTAAAAGAAATAGACAAAGACTTTGTTTATTGGTTAATATGTAGTAATATTAACTTTAATATTGTGCTAACAAAAATAGATAAAGTGAATCAGGAAAGTCTAAATGCTATTCTAGAAAATACTCAAAAGTGGGTTAATAATGAACATGTATCAATTCATCAAATAAGCATTCGTGTTAAGCATAAAATCACCAAGGTAAGAGATGAGTTTTTCAAATTTACAAGATAAAAAAATGAAAAGTGATGAATCTTTAAATGGTAAGATGCCATTGAAGGAAAAAACAGAAATATTATTTGAAGTTCTGTCTAACATACCTAAATTTGTAGGCGAAACTTTTATCATCAAATGCAGCAGTGTAATAATCTCAGATGAAACGCTGCTTAGTGCTTTTGCGCATAATGTTGTTCTGTTGAAACAGCTTGGTATAAATCCGGTGGTAGTTCATGACGGAGAATGTGAAATTAACTTAGTGTTAAAAATGCTAGGTATGAATGATAAGTTTATAAATGGTGTCAGACTTACAGACAAAAGCACTATGAAAATCATTGAAATGGCACTGTGTGGTTCAATTAATAAAAAAATTGTTCAGCATATAAATTCTGCTGGTGGTTCAGCTATTGGACTATGTGGAAAAGATGGCAACCTCATAAAAGCTGAAAAGATAAGCACTACGCTTAGGGAAAATAGATTAAATAATATTGAAAAAATACTAGACATGGGATTTATCGGTAGACCAACTGAAATCAATCCTGATATATTATTCTTTATTGAAGAATCAGATTCTATACCAGTTATTGCACCTATCGGTTATGGAAAAAATGGAGAAACATATCATATTGATACTGATAGCACTGCAAGTGCAATTGCACTTGCAGTTTACGCATCTAAAATGATAATCTTGAGTGATACAGATGAAGAAATAAACAAAGTTGACAATAGAAGAGTCTTGATTAAAAATTTAAAAGAATCGATTGATTGTGGAAAAATTAAAGGAGAAAAATTTGTTGAAAGGCTTATGTCATATACTAAAATGGTAGAAGAATGTGCAGGGGTTGTTCACATAGTTGACGGTAGAGTACCTAACATTATACTTGATTTATTTACTGAGAATAATTCAGGTATATCAATAATGGATGATTAATAGCTGTACTGCTTATAACCATATGAACATTGAAAATTTGGGAATAGCTTATGTCAAATTCCTATTCTCTTTTCCAGTTTTTTAGGGTTTTTTTTCTTGCAAGCATAATAGTTTCGTATACATAATGAAACCAAATGGTATTTTTAGCTTGATAACAGAGGAAAATAAAGAGGGCTTGGTGTAACACTCAAATAATGATTTACCTTATGGATACCGCTAGAAAAGTTGACTAAGGTATACAATTCTCTCTGCGTCAAGTTACTCAAGATATCGAATCTACAAACGCTTTGGATTGAGTGTGTTTGGTCAATTTGAGTGCTTTAAATGAAAGGCGAAAATTGAGCATACTACGCCTCTGTACACAGTATCTTTAATGCAAATGCCCATGTGATTCCATAGATAATCTCTGTTTTTTTATTTTATCTGTCCATTTATCATTCTCTATATCTTGTTTGTTGGTTACTCTTTTTTCTTGCTCAACAATTGCCTTATCTATCTTCTGATGAATTGCATTAATTGCATTAATTGCATTTTTTTCTTTGTATACTTCGCTTTTTCCTTCAACAATTAAATTGGTAAAAATATTTACAACAAACTGCACTTGATTATGATTAACCTGACCTTTTATCGAAGAAGGTAAAGAGTTTAATTCCATCAATACTTCTGATGCTGTTTTATCTTGAGTGGAAAGCCCTAAATTATCTGCTACTTCACTTATTAATAACTCTCTGTTTTCTTTATTATCTTCCAATTTAGTATAATCACGCAGTAGATCCATAACTGCAGATACTCTGACTTCAATAATATCATCAACATCTTCACCTCCTAGAGCAACTCCTGATTCCAATAACTTCTCTCTGAGGTTTTTGCTTAAAAGATTAATAAATTCTTCATTTGCATCTGATCCTATGGTTGATATCGTACCATCTAAATAGTTATTTACTTTGATTTGAGTACCTAAGTTATGCTCTATTTGTATTTTTGTCTCATATTTTAATCCTAGTTCTGCACAGAATTTCTGAAAATATTCTTTAATAATGTCAAACAAGCTCTTGCCATTATCTTTATAGTTTTTTAGCTCTTCAGGAATAGTAAGTGATAACTTACCTTCTTTATATATTATACCATTTTTGCTATCTTGAGATTCAAGTGTGAATTCTAATGAGCTGGATAGGTTACATATTTTCTCTTTCGGATTGTTAAGCGTGGTTATAGGCATTGCCATATCAGACTTCACTTTTATGTGGTTGTGATCAGTGCAGTAAATGTTTAGCGCTTTTTTAGGACTATGTGGAATCAAGCTACAACTACTGAGTGCTGCATGAGATTCATTAAATATACCAGCTTCATACCCTGCTTGATTACAATTGGTGACTAGCTCTTCTAAAATAGCATTACTTGGAACTTCTGCCCCAGCGTACCTGAACATTTCCTTGAAAATTTCCTTTGCTAATGCACGGTAATCTTTTTTGGAGAATAGATGATAAGAGCTTCTCCCTGCGTTATAAAATCTCTCAAATTCCTTTCTATATTCATCAATTTTTTTTTCATCAGCAACTGTAGGGCTATTACAATGATTTTCCCAAACTTCAGATAGTCTATCTTGATCAAGCTCCTTAAGTACTGGTTCCATAAAAGCTTTACCTTCTTCAGAGAGGTTATCAAAATTATCACGGTTAAAAATCTCATTTTTATAACCTTTAGCTCCCTCCTTAAATGCAATAATAAAATTTTTATCTATTTCTTTTTCATTAATAATAAAATTCATTCTTTGAAAATCTAAGAACATTGTTTCACCGGAATTCGCTAATTTATTAGCTTGATCTGCTCTTAATTTACTAAAATTGAATTCTTTAGCTGTGGCCTTTAATCTAACTACCGGACTCTTCTTTGCCTCTTTCATAATTAACACCTTACTATAAATATGCTGTAAGTTGTACCATATAATGATGAATAATTTTATAATATATAAAAAAGTCGATAGTCTATTTCTTTATTTTAGGGATATAGGAAAGGCGTAGATTTCTCTTTTCATTTGTAGCATACTGCATTAATATTTACGTATTAATCTAGAAAATAGTGATGAATAATATTGTAATTGTTGGTCTGCAATGGGGTGACGAAGGCAAGGGTAAAATAGTAGATTATCTTTCTGAGAATGCAGATGTAGTTGTGAGATTTCAGGGAGGAAATAATGCAGGGCACACTATAGTAATAGATGATGAGGTTTATAAATTAAATTTACTGCCCTCTGCTGTTTTGAGAGCGGACAAAATATCTATTATAGGAAACGGTGTTGCTCTTGATTCACATGCTCTAGTCTCAGAAATAGAGTCATTGAAAGTTAAAGGAGTGGACGTAAACTATAACAACTTGATGGTATCCGAGAGCTGTCCATTAATACTTAGCGTACATAAGGACAAGGAAAAGCTATTTGAAGATTTAAACGGAAATCACAAAATTGGTACAACAAACAAAGGGATAGGGCCATGTTATGAAGATAAAGTTGGCAGGAGAGCTATACGCCTTTGTGACTTAGAAAACACAGATGAGCTCAATCAAAGAGTGGATGCTCTCCTGAGTTACCATAATGCTATCAGAAAAGGACTTAACTACCAGGTAGTTAAAAAAGAAGAAATATTAAAGGAAATTCAAGAGATTTCAGAAAAAATTCTTTTATATAAAAAACCTGTGTGGAAGATACTAAATGATTTTATGAAAGAAGGTAAGAAAATAATATTTGAAGGCGCTCAAGGCGCATTTTTAGATATCGACCACGGAACTTACCCTTTTGTTACTTCAAGTAATACCGTAGCATCGCAAGCGATAACAGGCTCAGGATTATCCTACAATGCTCACATTATTGGTGTAGCAAAAGCGTATACAACAAGAGTGGGTAATGGTCCATTTCCTACTGAACAAAATAACGAGATTGGAGACAGCTTATTTTCTATAGGTAAGGAACTTGGAACAGTAAGCAATAGAAGAAGGCGCTGCGGATGGTTTGACGCAGTTTTAGTGCGCCAGGCCGTACAACTCTCTGGAGTTTCAAGCATTGTATTAACCAAATTAGATATTCTTGATTCTTTTGATACTATTAAAATAGGCACTGGTTATAAGTATGGCGGAAAAATGTATGATTATTTACCCGCATCACATTCAATACAAAAAGAATTAGAGCCAATATATGAAGAATTTCCTGGTTGGAAAGAGAAAACTCAAGGCAAAAGGTCAGTTAAGGAATTACCTGCAAATTTGATGAAATATGTGAGAAAAATAGAAGAATTAATAGGTGTACCAATTCATCTAATTTCAACTAGTCCCAATAGAGAGGATGTTATTAAGCTTAAAAATCTATGAAAACGTCTTGTTAACTTTTATCTAATAAAAAACGATACTTGTGTGACTTCAAGCAATCTATTATGCAAAGTAGCAGCGTAAACGTACAGTGAGCAGTGTGATTTTTCTTAAATACATGTTGATTGTTATAATATAAACATAGTTAAAGAAGGCGTATTATGATTGCAGGTTTGACTAAGGGAGACAAAGCAGTAAAAGCGGAAAAAAACAAGTGATCAGCTGAGAGAATTGTCAGTTGCAGAATATGTAGTTAAGTCAATACATGACTTGCAAAAATTGCATAATAGATTATGTTCATCACAGGGCAACAATTGTTTTAATGATAGAGAGAAGTTTGTCCAAGATAGTGATGGGCTTGGTATATTTCAATTTCTCAAAAGCTATATTAATGATGCAGAAAAAAATGAGCCTTCCATTAAGAACCTTACTATAATGAAATTTCTTCACTCAATTATAGAAGATAGGGAACTGTATAAAAAGTTATGCAGTTTCGATGATTTTCTCGATTGTGAGTTAGAAAATTTGAGAGATAAGATAAGCTTATTAGCGCTTTTGAGAGAAAAGATGGACTTTACTGATATACAAAAAGCTTATGGTAATTGGCGTTTTAGTAATCTAAGGTGATAATGATTTTAAGCGAATGTATGTGGATGAAGCAGTAAAAGAAAGAGAAAAGCCTGTTAATGAGGACTTTGAGAAAAATATAGGTAAATACATAGAGTTAGTAAAGGAAGGAAAAGAAGTTGCAAGTAGGTATTTTGGAAAATGGAAAGAGGACTTTCAAGTTTACTGTGAAGAAATTGACAATAATAATAAAGTTTTGAATATTAACCTTACTCATTACGACAATAGTGAGCCAACAAAGATTAGTGACGTTTTACAGCAAGAGAAAGATATTAAAGAACTGAATATCTATTGCAATAAAAAACATGAAATACACGCTCATAAAAAAGATAAGAAAAGATATTATGAATTTAAAGAAGGTGCATATTATGAAATGACAAGCACTTGGGCTGCAAAAGATGGATCAGGAATGTGTACCATGATTATGAATGTGAGTAGCGATGGCATAACTGAAATACTAAAATTTAATGGTGAAGATTTTGTTTCATCGAAGGAGATTCTAGAATTAATAAAGCAAAACGATGAATTATATATTCAAGGTCTCTCCTTATATGATGCTGTAATGGAATCACTAGAAGAGAATAGGGCTACTCCTATTAATCTTTACAATGAATCTATGGTGGCTTATCAAGGTAAGGAACCAGAGGGGAAGTTAGATCATAAAGTTGATGCTGATAATAGCCTTCCTTCTTCTCCTTCTATTAATAGCAATGCATTGGAAGCCAATTTACAGCACACTGAAACTCAACCAGAAATTGCTTCACAACAAATAACTGATTTACAAAACAGTTTTGGAAAAGAAGAGCGAAAAAACACGGAATTGCAAACTGAACTGGCACAAAAAGATGAAAAGTTAGCAAGTGTGTTAGCAGAGTTACAAGAGAAAGCACAAGAACTTAAAAATGTATGTGAAGCAAAAGGAAAGCTAGAGGGTAAGCTAAAAGGTGTTAATACAGAAAAGAAGGAGTTAGAAGACAAATTAAAAGAAGCAGCACACATAATGAAGGAAAAGGAGCAGTATATAAGCAATTTAAAACTTCAAGTGCAAGAGTTGAAAGATGAGCATAAAGCACAACTGGAATCTTATGAACAAGGGATATGCAAACTAGCATGGGAAGTTGAAGAGTTAAGAAGAAGCTAGAGTGTGAGAATGAATGGGATGATAAAGTTGTAGAAATAGCTGATGGACTGGGAGAAAAAATTCATGCTGATGAACAAAGAAGCCTCAATAATCAATTTTATACTCCAACAAGAAATATTTTTAATGAGACTAATAATGAGTCTTGTGTTCCACTGGAAGAAAAGATGACGTTACTCAGATCTTCAAGCTCTGATGGCGGATATGGTAGTGATAATGGTTTATCTTCTAACATGAGTTCTATTGAACAAAGAAGCTTCAATCATCAATTTTATACTCTAGCAGGAAACGTTTTTAGTGAGCCTGATAGTGCCTCACAAAAGAAGACAGAGTTATCCAGATCTTCAAGTTTTGATAGTGGACTTGATAGCGATGAGGAAAATTGTGATAATGATTTATCTTCTAACATAACTTCTATTGAGAAGGTAGTAGAGAGTAGAAGCGTAGGTAGCTCGCTTTCCTCTTGCATTGTTAAGGAGATGATTGGAGTTAAGTTGCAAGAGCAATACTCAAGTAGAGTATAAAAATCTCCTGTATTGATAATAATTTAAAATCTATAGTAGACTGAAAAAGATTATTAAATTATAATACGACAATGATAAGAGAAGACAAATCAAAAACAATTTTTGAAGTGGAAGGGGCAGTAACTGCTTTACTACCTGCAGCAGAATTTAGAGTGAAGCTGGACAATGAACATGAGATTATCTGTCATGTATCAGGGAAAGTGAGAAGAAGTAAAATACGCATAATTATAGGCGATAGGGTGTTGGTTGAGATGAGTGTTTATGATAGGAATGCAAAAAAGGGTAGGATAATTAGAAGGCTTAAAGGTACAAGTGACAGAACGATCTCTAAATAATCTTATTCTTGCTTCATCATCGAAAAGGCGTATAGCTTTACTAAAACAAATAAATATTGAGCCAGGTTTAATTTTGCCAGCAGACATAGATGAAGTTCCTTTAAAAAAGGAACTTCCAAGAGATTACTCAATCCGTATGGCAAAAAGTAAAGCTGAGAAAACACAAAGTTCAAATCCAAATTACTTTGTGCTTGGTGTTGATACAGTTGTTGCTTGTGGTAGAAGGATACTGCTCAAAGCTGAAAACGTTGAGCAAGCAGAAAAATGCGTTCGCTTGTTATCAGGAAGAAGGCATAGAGTATACACCAGTGTGTGTTTATTAACTCCTGATCAATCTAAACAGCATATTAGGACTGTAGTTACAATAGTGAAATTTAAGCGTCTCAGCGAACAAGAAATTAAATATTATTTAGCATCAGAAGAGTGGAAAAACAGGGCAGGGGGGTGCAACATACAAGGTCTTGCAGGAATGTTTGTATTATTTTTACGTGGCTCATACTCTTCTGTAATAGGGTTACCATTACATGAAACCCATTGCTTGCTAAGTAATTACTTTAACTGTAATAGTCTAGACTTAATCTGACAAGCATGAATTAACTGACAGAAGAATTAACAAAGTCAAAACCAAAATCAGCATCCTGTTTAATGCTATCAATATTTTTCTGATAAGCAATATGCATACTATCAAAAAAGGTTTGCATAGGAGTCTTACCATAGCAATATTTACCTGAATGCGGTCTAGATCTATTGTAAGAATGCACCCAATGGTCTACGTCTAACTGAAGTTCTGCCAAAGAGGTGTAAATTTTCTTTCTAAAGATAATATTGTAACATTCATCTTGCATAGTTCTGTGGAACCTTTCACATATGCCATTAGTCTGTGGAGAACGAGCTTTGGTTCGAGAATGATCAATATTTTCTACCCCTAAATATAGCTGGTAAGCGTGATTTTCAGGTCTGCCACAATACTCTGTACCACGATCCGTCAAAACACGTAGCAATGATACTTTCTGTTCATCAAAGAACGGTACTACCCTATCATTAAGAAGATCTGCAGCTGTGATAGCAGTCCTTTCTGTGTAAAGCTTAGCAAAAGCAACTCTGGAATAGGTATCAACAAAGGTTTGCTGGTAAATTCGTCCAATACCTTTGATATTACCAACATAATAACTGTCTTGGCTACCTAAGTATCCTGGATGCTCTGTTTCAATTTCTCCATGGGCCTCTTTTTCTTCCTTAGCCTTTTCTAGAGCTGTTATCTGTTCTTCTGTTAAAATGATACCATCCTGAGCTACTTTTGCTTCTAATGCCTTTAACCTCTTTTTAAAATTTTCAAGATCGTTTCTTTGCCACACTGATCTTATTCCACTTGCAGAGATGAGAATTCCTCTCTTTTTCAGTTCGTTTGCTGCTCTTTCTTGTCCGTATGCTGGAAACTCTATTGCTATTTCAACTACTGCTTTTTCTATATCCTCCGACACTCTATTTGCATACAATGGCTTGCTTTTGCTTATCTCGTGTAAAGCCTCTTCTCCTCCTGTTTCATACAGTTCTTTGAAGCGGTAAATGTATCCCTTGAATATCCCATTACTTTACACGCCTGTGATACATTTCCTAATTGCTTTGCAAGT
>NZ_QJHA01000024.1:0-7113 GCF_006334525.1 Wolbachia endosymbiont of Leptopilina clavipes | reverse complement strand
GTTCTTTGATGAACAGAAAGTATCATTGCTACGTGTTTTGACGGATCGTGGTACAGAGTATTGTGGCAGACCTGAAAATCACGCTTACCAGCTATATTTAGGGGTAGAAAATATTGATCATTCTCGAACCAAAGCTCGTTCTCCACAGACTAATGGCATATGTGAAAGGTTCCACAGAACTATGCAAGATGAATGTTACAATATTATCTTTAGAAAGAAAATTTACACCTCTTTGGCAGAACTTCAGTTAGACGTAGACCATTGGGTGCATTCTTACAATAGATCTAGACCGCATTCAGGTAAATATTGCTATGGTAAGACTCCTATGCAAACCTTTTTTGATAGTATGCATATTGCTTATCAGAAAAATATTGATAGCATTAAACAGGATGCTGATTTTGGTTTTGACTTTGTTAATTCTTCTGTCAGTTAATTCATGCTTGTCAGATTAAGTCTAGACTATTACAGCTATGATAAAAAACAATAATTTTTATCTTGATGTTTAAGACGGTAGATGCCAGTGTCAAGCACTGGGATGACACCGTCTGCTACGCGAATTGCCCACAAACCACAATGTTCGTACAGCTGTGTGCTTGACGCTGGAATCCATTATACTCCGTAAATTTAACTGAGTGCCAGTGTCAGCTACTTTCATGACATCAACTGATTTTTCTTTGCATTCCAGTTATGCAAGAAATCTATTGTATAATATTATTATCACCCTCTTGATAGTTTGTTAGCTCCTCTCCTCCTGAGTTACTTGGTGCAATTATTTGATCAGATTCAGTTGATGGTTCATCAGATCCAAACAACCATGAAAAGAAATTACCAAAAAATGACCCTATTAAAGAAAAAGGCTTCATAAGTATACTAAACAAGTTAATAAAAAAAGAACTTTCTGTCTCTGTAGATTCTGGAGTAGAAGCAGCATAAGCTTGTACATCTGTTTCTTCTATGCTTTCCTCCTCTTCCTCTCTATCTTCACCTACATCTTCCTCTTCCTCTAAATCATCTACTTGTCTCTCTCCCTGTTGTGTATCAGTATCCTCCTTTAGATTTCCTTCATTATCTTTCGATTCTATAATGTCATCAATTTTTTTTTGGCTTTTTTTAATAGAGTTTTTATTTCTTCTGTGCTAGCTAAATCTAAAGGAGTATTTCCATCCTTATCTGCTAAATTAATATCTATTTCTTTTATTTTCAGTAGGGCTTCTACTACTTTTATATCGCCACTCATAGCAGCATAGTGTAAGGGAGTCCTTTCATATAGATCTTGTGCATTAACATTTGCTCTTACTTGTATTAGAACATTTACTATCTCCAAGTTTTCTTTGTGAACAGCCCAATGTAAAGGAGTCCTTCCATCTTTGTCCACTGCATTAACATTTACCCTTGCTTTTATTAGAGCAATTACCATTTCAAAGTTCTCCTTTTGAATGGCATAATATGAAAGAGTCTTTCCTGTTTCATCCGATATATTAACATCTGCTCCTTTACTTATTAGGTGTCTCACTTTCTGAACATCACATTCTTGAACAGCCTTAAGTAAAGCAGCATTTATTAATGGCACTTTTATTTCTTCGTCAATAGCTAAATCTAAAGGGATCTCTTCGTTTTTACCTGTTATACTAACATCTGCTCCTGCTTTTATTAGAGCCACTACTATCTCTTTGTTGTTGTTTTGAGCAGCTAAATGCAAAGGAGTCTCTCTGTTTTTATCTCTTATATTAAGATCTGCTTCTGCTTTTTTAGAGATACTACTATCTCTTTGTTGTTGTTTTGAGCAGCATAATGTAGAGAAGTCTTTTTGTTGTTATCTTGTGCATTAACATTAATTTCCTTGTTTCCTAATAGGGCTTCTGCTATTTTCACATTGCCACATTTTATTTTAGCATTAGCATGCCGATCCCAATCCCAATAATTATTTACCTCATCTTGATTTGATATATCATGGTAGCACATTTCAACAGCCAAATGTAAAGGAGTCTGTCCTTTATCATTTTTGTATTAACATTTGCTTCTTTCTTTAATAGGTCTTCTACTGCTTTCAAGTCGCCAAGTCTGGCAGCCAGATGTAGAGAAACCTTACAATGCTCAGCTTTTACTTCTTCGTATTTATTTAACACGTGGCGTTCTCGAGAAGAGTCATAAGCAATAAAATCTGCTCCATTATCTAATAGAACTTTTGCTATATCAGAATGATTATTTTTAACATCCCAATATAGAGAATTACCTTGAGATCCATCATATGCATTAACATCAGCTTCTTCAATTATTAGGCGCTTTGCTTCATTAAGATCACCTCTTTTAGCAGCATCAAGTAAAGCAGCATCTATATTTCTGATTGAATAATTCATTTAACACTTCTCTATAAAATTGCATTACCATAGTAAGGTAGTTAATAATTCATGAACTCTTGGTTGTAGAAATAATGATTATCCTTCGTGTTTTTCAGTGTATTTAAGTAAACTATATATAAGAATTGCAATTATAGAACATACAACTGTTAATAGTAAATTTGGTAAAATGCCATAAGAAAAGAATTTTCCTACTATGTATATTCCAACAGCCCCAAACATCATATTGCAAAATGAGAGAACTGCACTACCAAGCCCTATACTTTTGACCGTTTCTAAAGCAGAAGTTACGTTATTGCTGATTACGAGTGCAAGTCCTATATTGCTTGGAATCCAAAGAACTTGAAGAATAAGTACGTTCAATTTGTTCATGAAATAAAAATATACCAATAAACCATCAGATATTATTGGTAATACCAAACCTATGATTAGCATCTTGCTCACTCCTATTTTTGGTACGTACCTTCTGTTAATTAAAGTGCCGATTACGTAAAATATAACTATGATTGATATGAGATAGCCAAAATATTGTACTTCAATACCCATTGATTCAAATATGAACGGATAGTTAGTAATGTATGCCCAAAGCCACATGAAAGTTAATCCATGAATGGCTGAAAACCCAAGGAAACGATAATTCCTGAATATTGATATATATTGCTTGAAGATATTGATGGCTATGTTGGTTTGATTTTTATTTACAGTGAGCGTTTCTTGCAGCTTCAAGTAAATAAAAATGAGCATAACAATTGCTGCAAATGATATGATAAAAAACAAAAATTTCCAACTATATCCATGTGAAATCATATAACTGCCTATTACTGGAGCTATTCCAGGTGAAAGCGCTACTACCATATTTAACTTTGAGATTACTCTTGAGTATTCACTACCTGAGTACATATCTCTGATTGCTGCATATCCGACAACGCCTGCAACACCAGCTCCAGCTCCTTGTATAAACCGGATTAATATTAAAAGTATAATATTATCAGCTATGCAACATACAATACTTGCCAAAGTAAAAATTGTCATACCAATCAGCATTATTAGGCGCCTACCATAATAGTCTGACAGTGGGCCATAAATTAATCCAGATATTGCAACTCCTACTAAATTTAAACTGATCGTAAGCTGCGCTATATTACCTTTCACCTTAAAATAGTTGGCAATACTTGGCAATGCAACTGAGTATAAGTCTGTTGCCATATCAACAACTGCTACAGATAATATCATAATAAGAGAGATGATATTTTGTGAAAAAGCTGTCGACACTAATGATTTACTGGATTAAATATGTTTAATTGTAGTATATTTTTCTCATTAGTATATTAATTTAACTGCTAAAGTTTAAAATAATTATGTAAGCAATCTCTATATAAAATATGGATAAATCACAACTAGTTAAAGAGGTTTTCGATTCTGTAGCAAATTGCTACGACATCATGAATGATATAATGAGTCTTGGAATGCACAGGCTATGGAAAGAGAAGATGGTAAGTAGTGTGCATTTTAAAAAGAACTCCAAGGTTTTGGATATTGCTGGAGGAACCGGAGATATAGCTATAAGAATAGCAAGAGGTGAACCAAGTGCTCAAGTTACAGTATGTGATATAAATCAAAACATGCTGGACAAAGGGCGTGATAAAGCAATAAATTCAAATCAGCTAAATTTCAATTGGGTATGTGCAAATGCAGAGAGCTTACCATTTGAAGATTCTGAATTTGATTATTATACAGTAGCTTTTGGTATTCGAAACTTTTCTGACCGTAAAAAGGCTTTAAGTGAAGCATATAGGGTATTGAAGCAAAATGGACAATTTGTCTGCTTGGAATTTGCCCCTATGCATTATCAAAATGAGATATTCACCAAATTTTATGACTTATACTCATTTAAAGTAATTCCTAAAATTGGTAGCATAGTTGCTAAAGATAATGGTTCTTATGAATATTTAGTGAAAAGCATCAGAGAATTTCCAACTCAAACTAATTTTAAAATGGAAATTGAAGAGATAGGCTTTAAGAATGTTGAGTTCTATAATATGAGCTATGGAATAGTAGCATTACATATTGGAACAAAATGAATATTAAACTCTGGTCTATTCAGTAGTTTTTTTGCTAACTTTCTGTAATTTCGCAGCGTTTTTTCTTCAGTAGAAATCAAGCTAAAGCTTCTTGAACGTATTGCTCTAACGAAGTACACTGTAAACTAATATTGTAACTTTTTCCTGAAGCTAAAATCTATATAATTAACTTAAAAATAAAATGCGATCTAACATTAAGCAGTTATTTTATTATATAAAACCTAATCTACATTATTTTACCGTAGCTTTTATTGCAGTTCTATTTTCAGCTTTAACGATTCTTCTTTTTGGTAGGGGCTTAAGCAACATAATTGATTCTGGCGCAGAGCATAACTTTACTACCAAGCTCGTAGTTTCAATACTGATAGTTTTAGGCATTTCTTTCACTGCATTTATTCGGTTATATTTCATTGGCATTGGCAGCGAGAAAGTTATCGCAAGAATCAGATACGACTTATATAGCGGTATTACTGACTTGCAACCAAGTTTCTTTGAGAATACAGGCGTACAAGATGTTATCTCAGCACTCATTACTGATACCTCTGCATTGCAATCGATAATAAACAGCAGCTTATTGACAATATTGAGGAATGCAGTGGTACTAACTGGTAGTGTTGCAATGCTGTT
Source organism: Wolbachia endosymbiont of Leptopilina clavipes (assembly GCF_006334525.1). NCBI lineage: Bacteria > Pseudomonadati > Pseudomonadota > Alphaproteobacteria > Rickettsiales > Anaplasmataceae > Wolbachia > Wolbachia endosymbiont of Leptopilina clavipes. Next base: position 2,048 of record NZ_QJHA01000024.1, on the reverse strand, counting down.
ATACACAAATCTACATTTAACCGCATATGCAGCTGCAATAATACCCATACTGCTCATTATCATGACTTCACTTGGAAAAAAAGTTCGCAATTATGCACGCTTTGCTCAGGATAAATTAAGTGAGCTTGCATCATTTAGTGAGGAAAATTTTAGATCTATAGTAACCATTAAATCATTTGTACTAGAAGAAAATGAAAAAATTCGTTTTCAGAAACATCTAAACTCAGTATCAAAATCATACGTAAAATTAGTACTCTTGCGTGCTATTTTAGTAACTCTAGTTATCACGTGTGTGATAGGTTCGCTAGTTATTTTGCTTTTTTTTGGAATAAAAGAAGTCTTAAGCAATAATATAACTATTGGAGAACTCTCCTCATTTGTGTTTTATTCAGCGCTTGCGGCAGGAGCTATAAATAATTTGAGCGATAATATCAGTGATTTACAACGAGGTCTTGGAATAGTAGAGCGTTTGTTTGAGTTTACGAACATGAAAAGCTCTATAGTAAATGGCGAAAATCCTATAAGAATTAATAGTATTCAAAAAGAAATTGCGTTTAACGATGTAACATTTTTTTATGCTGATAAGCCAGCATTAAATAACGTATCATTTTCTATAGAGGCAGGCCAATCAGTATCAATTGTTGGACCATCTGGCAGTGGCAAGAGCACCATTTTAAAGCTTCTGCTCCGTTTTCACGATCCAAGTGAAGGCAGTATTACTATCGATGGACAGAATATTAAGACAATTGCGCTAAATGATCTAAGATCGCTGTTTGGCTTAGTACCACAAGATCACATGATATTTTCTTGCTCAATAATGGAAAATATACTATACGGCAAACCGGGTGCTGAATATGAGGAAGTCAGGCAAGCAGCTATCAGTGCTTATGCGATGGAATTTATTGATAAGCTGCCGGATAAGTTTGATACATTTGTAGGAAAAAGAGGACTAAAGCTTTCCGAAGGACAAAAGCAACGTATTATAATAGCAAGAGCAATACTGAAAAATCCTCAGGTTTTAATACTGGATGAAGCAACCTCTGCCCTTGATTATAAAAGTGAGAACCTCGTGCAAAAAGCACTGAGCAAATTAATGCAAAACAGAACAACAATCATAATCACACACAGGCTATCAACCGCACTCAAAACTGACAAGATTATAGTGATTAATTGCGGGAAAGTAGAAGAAGTAGGAACTCATGATTCTCTAATGAGTAAAGATGGGCTGTATGCAAAATTGGCGAAGATAGGGTAGAAATTTAAATCATAATGTTGTTAACATGCTAGATCTAGCAATCAAGTTATGAAATCTTTAATTATTTTAAAGTACAATAATATCATAGTATTTTTCAAAGGATTATTATGGTTTTATAATTACAGTAATTTACCAAAATTGCCATTTACGGCTTATAATTTACCAGCAGCTTTACCAGTATCGAACTATGCACAAGCTTGCACACCTCCAATGGCTTATAATTTACCAGCAGCTTTACCAGTACCAGTATCGAACTGTGCACAAGCTTGTACACCTCCATTTGTACCTTGTGCTACTAATTCCTGCCATAATTATTTTAACTCGCATCATAACTATTATGACACATGTCATAATCCTTGTGATGGATTTGGTTTTTTTTATTAGAAGATTGTTTTTAAACAATTCATAAACGCACGTGCTGCCATCTAAGAGCACATGGTCTACCATGTGCTTCACATTTTGCTTAAAAATATAATAAGCAGGTGCTTGATTTTCATTTACAGCGACATAGCAGTTCTACCAAAATTTATTTCAGCAACACAACTAGTTTGACTACTGACAGCTCCTTCTTGGAATCTTATCATTATTCTGCTCATAGTAAAATTTCTAAGCTCTAATATCTATTATAGCTCTTTTCATAATAGTCCAAAAAGGTCATAAGAAAGAAGAATCGACAGCATGACGAAAAGATTTGAATAAAGGAATGTTTTTCCTGGTTCTGTTTTTTATAGCAAACCAATAATGTTCAATTTTGTTAAAATCTGGAGAATATGGAGGAAGATATAAAATTTCT
>NZ_QJHA01000043.1:0-11043 GCF_006334525.1 Wolbachia endosymbiont of Leptopilina clavipes | reverse complement strand
ACACAGAAAGGACTGCTATCACAGCTGCAGATCTTCTTAATGATAGGGTAGTACCGTTCTTTGATGAACAGAAAGTATCATTGCTACGTGTTTTGACGGATCGTGGTACAGAGTATTGTGGCAGACCTGAAAATCACGCTTACCAGCTATATTTAGGGGTAGAAAATATTGATCATTCTCGAACCAAAGCTCGTTCTCCACAGACTAATGGCATATGTGAAAGGTTCCACAGAACTATGCAAGATGAATGTTACAATATTATCTTTAGAAAGAAAATTTACACCTCTTTGGCAGAACTTCAGTTAGACGTAGACCATTGGGTGCATTCTTACAATAGATCTAGACCGCATTCAGGTAAATATTGCTATGGTAAGACTCCTATGCAAACCTTTTTTGATAGTATGCATATTGCTTATCAGAAAAATATTGATAGCATTAAACAGGATGCTGATTTTGGTTTTGACTTTGTTAATTCTTCTGTCAGTTAATTCATGCTTGTCAGATTAAGTCTAGACTATTACATATTATCGTTGCTTCAGAAGATTTTCCAGAGCTCTCTCTCTATTAAAAGTTATAATACTCTCTCCACTTACCGCAGTGACGATAAAACCTCCTTGGCCATTGTCTTTAACATACAATTGTTCTATAGGATCTTCACATTCACAAACAGTAAAATTTGATTTTGCTCCTCTCTTAGCAAGCCTTGCTAAATGCAATTCTTGCGTATTAGAAGATTGTTTTTTCGCAAGAAAAGCAACTAAATCATCACCTTCAGTTCGTCTTACATACTGTAAAAAGTTTATTTTTCCTGGATTATAGATAGTAGATGGTGCTATATTTAATTGGCATCCTTTCTTACTAAGCAAACATTCATCTTTCTTTCCACTTTTTAGATCCTCAACCACTTTGGCCATATCGAACTTAAAAATATTTGTTCTTACTTCTTGGTTTTTAGTAGTCTTTATCTGCGTATAAAGCATCGTATTTTCATCCAATACTAATTGCCCTGGATTATCAAATTTGAATAATTTCCTTTCTGTGATGCCGCTTTTTCCAGGTAAAGCCCTAAACTTTCCATCTCCTTTTGATTCTAAGTACCAAGAAACTAAAATTTGATCCTTTAAGTTATGAGCAATTACAATGACATTACCATTACCAACTTTTACTGCTTTTGGTTGAAAATAACTATTACCTGTATTTGCAAGATTCTTGTTATCGTCATTTTTTTGTAATTTTACTTTTCCTGAATGTTCAACTGAAGGTGCATTAGTTGAATGTTGAATTTTATAAGTGTGAAACATTAAACTTTTTATGTATTTTTTTCCTTCTTCGTTAGTTTCTTCTGTAGGAAAAATAACTCCAACTTTATCTACTTCAGCTGAATTTTCTATTAGTGTGGGAGATAATTGGCCCTTGAATTCATTTGCTACGTTGACACATGTATCACACTCGTATGTTTTCGATTGATATAATGGACTAATAAGTAACTTTACTCTACTGCTTCCATTGCCGTTATCTTGATAGCTGAGTCCATAAGTAACTCCATTTCCTTCAATCAACCCTACGTTTACTGGGTTAAAACCTATCGCTTCTTTAACTTTCAGTGTAGTTGTATTAACTCTAAATAATCTACTTAATATAGACATAACTATATTTAAAATTTTAATAAAACGCTATTATGATTATTTCTATATGTAACGTCAATAAAATTTTAACTAAAATTAAGAAATTAATTTTTAAGTACTCTAAGATAATACGCTAATAAACCCAGATTTCCCATAGACAATATGTTTCCTTTGAAACCATATAATAAATTTAGCAGCTTGTTGACAACAGAAATTCCTTTACAAATCCCCCAAATACCCTTACCATGACATCAAGGGTATTTATGACTCAAAACTTGTTTTTGATCTGCAGAGTCAATGACAAAATTCAGTAAAAAACTCAGGGTATTTATTGGCGAATTACATAAAATTATAGCGGCTTTTTTTATTTTTTCTACATTCAGCCAAAATCTGCTTAAAATAAGCGTTAGAACATTATTACAATGCCAATTTACATTATAAAACTCACTACTAGGGGATTCTTTTGCCTTTTTTCCATCTGGTTAATTTCTTAATGTTTATAATCCCGCTACGTGTTAGTGATATAACTATACAAGAAGTAGTAGAAAGCTAGCTTGCATTAGCTTTATTTGTTATAATTACATTCGGTTTTATAAAGTGAGGAGTAAATATACCAGAAGTTACTGGGGAAGATTCTAATAAGGAAAGTAGAATAGAAAACGAGCTACAACAGGATTATGAATATGAATTGATTAAAAGTTTATTCATGTTTCCTGATAGGCGTCATTTGGTAGATATTGCTGAAGCTACAAAAGGCTCGTTTGATAATTTAATGTGTGCGTGGCTTGTTACAACTGAGTTGACAGACAGTCAAGAAGAGTTAGATGAGGAATTGCTATCTATTTTTAGTGCAATGAGATCTTTGAGTGCAGGAGATAGTTACCGACAACTTCAAAAGTTTTTATTAAATAATAAAGATAATCAAAATCTAAAAACCGTTCTTAATTGTGAAAGGGGAGAGTCTAGTTTGACGATATTGCACATAATATCAAGTATGGCTTGGGCAAGAAAACAATATGATTGTGCCGTAAGTTTGCTTTTAGAAGCAGGAGCTGACCCTAATATCAAGAATGATAAAACACTATGCTACTGGACCTTATAGTATAGCTGCTCTCTTAGAAAAGGGAGCTGACCTTAATGCAGAAGATAATGAAAAAAAACGCCTTTGCATCATGTTGCTAGTGTTGGTTGTTCTGAAGGCGTAGTTTTACTCTTAGAGAAAGGAGCTATTTCTGATCAAGGTGATAAACAAGGAAAAACTCCTCTGCAAGTTGCACGTGATAATCATCATGAACATATTGAAAAGTACTTTGTGACTTATAAGCGAGAGAAGTTGAGTGATAAGTTACGCTCTATAATGGAAACAAAAGACTGGTTCGAAGATGGTTCAGGTTACGTTTTAACTAAGAGACAGGGGGGCTTGAGAAGAAAGTTGTTGGATATAGTAAATAACTCAGAAGGTGATTCAGTTGTTGAAGATCTACAAGAACTCTTAGATGATTTTGGAAATGATCAAGATCTAAGAATGGTTTTGAATCTTCGAAGTAATGAAGGAGAGTTGCAGGTGCATCAACATGCTAAAAATCTTGATTCTTTTGCTCGTTCAGGTACTGATGAAAGAGCAAATAAATTTGAAGTAAAAAGATTACTTTTGAAAGCAGATGCAATCAATTTACAATGGTCAAGTTATGATGAGAAGGAGTATTATTCTAGGGATTTATGGAGTAATTTACCGCCGAATCGACAGATAAAGCTAAAAGAATTTTTAGATAAAGTTTCTAAAGCTCAAAATATGGATGAACTAGAAGGAGTTGTAAATGAGGCTATTCTCTCAGGAGGAAGGATTAATAGACGATTTTCTCAAGATAAGAAGCGTAATTTTACAGATTGTGTTATGGAAAGGATTGGTGAGTTAGGAAAGAATCCTGAAGTTGCAAGCAAGATAGTATGCAAGTTGGTATCAATAGGGGCAGTGTTATATAATAAAGATAATATGAAAGTAATTGATACACTAGAATCTGAATTTAAAGAGCACAAAGAAAATATGATAGAAGCTTATCTAGATTATCTAGAGAGTACCCTAGATTTTATGGAAGTTATAAAAGGAGCAGTTATTAATGGTATGGTAAAGAATGCAAAAATAGATAACACTACTTTATACTCGGAATATTCCGAAGATAGTATAATAAATGCTGCAAGGCTCACAGAAAAAGCTAGTGAGTTAAGGCGAGCTCAGGGAAACATAGACTATGAAAGAGATATAATAAAGATTGGTAAAAGTGAGGTAGCAATTATAACAAAGAATGGTATAAGGAATTACACCAATCTTGCGGACGATAGTGATATAGTGTTGACTTTCCCTACCACTAAGGGAGAGTTAGACGTTAGGTTATATCCTGATAAGCAAAATAAAGACTGGATAAAGGTAGAAGTAAGAGATCAAGAGAGGTTGAAAGAATTAAAAGATTGTGGAGAAGAAATAGGAAAAAATTGCTTATTTGGTGGTTACTCAGTTTACAATGCTATTGAACGTGGGTACTTTGAAAGGCCTGCAGGAATTTTCCAGGGAGAAAGATTACAAAGTGGTGAAAAAGTTTCTCATGTAGATCAATTACAAAGTAAAAAAAATAATAAGGTACGTCAAATTGGATTATACTAAGCTTGGTTTACAGTAGGTCTTAGATTATGCAAGAAGTCTAATTGCAATTGTTAACTCTTCAAGTATAATTTGTTGAGATTTACATGAACCTTATTAGATGGAAGAGAAAGAAGAGCAGTTTAGTTTTACACCAGACAATCTTAGCAAAGCAAAAAAGTCTATAGAGATGTATCCTAAAGGTAGAGAAGGAAGCGCTGTTATGCCTTTACTGTATCTAGTACAAAAACAATGCGGATGGGTTCCTGAATCTGCCATGCGCTACGTTGCTGACATGCTTCATATTCCACATATTCGCGTGTATGAAGTGGCAAATTTTTATACCATGTATAATTTAAAGCCAGTAGGTAAATATCTAATACAAGTTTGTAGAACAACTCCTTGCTGGTTATGCAATAGCGAGGAAGTTTTAAGTACCTTTAAAAAGAAGCTTGGAATCAATATCGGTGAAACCACTAAAGATAATCTATTTACTTTAAAGGAAGTTGAATGTCTTGGTGCATGTGTTAATGCCCCTGTTGTACAGATCAATAACGATTTTTATGAAAACCTCACTCCTGAAAAAGTAGAAAACATCATAGCAGAACTTTCAAGTAAATAGATGAAAGAAGAATTTGCATTTAAGATAACCAAGCAGTCAGGTTCTGCAAGAGTTGGCGTTATTAAAACTCCAAATGGAAACATAGAAACACCAGCATTTATATTTTGTGCAACCAAAGCTGCTATTAAAGCTGCAGATATCGAGAGAATCAGAGAAGCAGGTACTCAGATAATACTTTCCAACACCTATCACCTAATGCTCCAACCGGGAGAGGATACTGTGGCAAAGCTTGGTGGCTTGCACAAGATGATGGGATGGAGTGGGCCAATGCTCACTGATTCTGGTGGATACCAGATATTTAGTTTAGGACACGGATCAGTTTCAGAAGAGATAAAGGGAGTAAGACAGAAACAAAAAACTCTGATCAAAATTAACGAGGATGGGGCAATTTTTCGTTCTTACATAAATGGTAAAACTTATTGTCTAACTCCTGAAAAGTCGATACAAATTCAACAAAAATTAGGTGCAGATTTAATCTTAGTTTTAGATGAATGTACTCCATTTCACGTCAGCAAGGAGTACACAAGGAAATCGATGCTCATGAGCCATAGATGGGCTGAACGTTCTTTAAATGAATTTGAAAAAAATAATAATGGCAAACAGGTGCTTTATGGAATTAGTCAAGGCGGAGTGTATCAAGATTTGCGTAGAGAAAGTTGTGATTTTATCAACGATTTGCCATTTTTTGGTCAAGCAATAGGTGGATCACTTGGTCAAAGTAAAGAGCAGATGTATGATGTAGTTTCCTTTACTATGGAACATTTAAAAAAAGATAGGCCTACTCATTTGCTTGGTATTGGTGGAATTGTAGACATTTTTCGTGGAGTAGAGCTTGGAGTTGATACATTTGATTGCGTGCATCCAACTCGCCTCGCAAGACATGGTGGCGCGCTTGTTAAAGTAAAAAATAGAGATTCTATTTCTTCAAAGTGCAAAGAGCATATTAATTTGCGAAATCAACGATTCGAACTAGATGATAACCCAATTGAGAGTGATTGTTTGTGCTTTACCTGCAGAAAACATTCAAGAGCTTATATACACCATCTACTGAAAGCTAAAGAGTTGCTGGCTTATACACTCGTTACCATTCACAATGTTTTCTTCATGAATAAGTTGATGGAATCAATAAGACAAGCAATATTGAATGATAGGCTAGATCAGGAAAAAAATAATTGGATTAGTGAAATACCGCTGCATTGTGAATTATATACCTAGTTCATATTTTGCACATGTGCGTTGCATTTTTTAATCTTCTTTAAAAACTTGACAGTACATTATATATACGGATATACTAGAGATATAATTTTTGTGAGGCATTTATGGTTAAAAATAAAGAAAAACATCAAATAGCGTTTTGCGTTTCAGCCTTTACACTCTTAGCTGGTTTATCATTAATTGCAGTGGGTACCGTACCTGCTATAGCTTCTTGTTTAGTGATAGGAGGAATTTTAACTGCCTTGTCTATTGTGCAATCAGTAGAAAGCTATTTATTTGTACAAAACAGCGAAAAAACTTTCAATAAAATGATTAGTGGTATATGCGATGAACCAGAAAGCAAACTTTTTATAGAAAGGATTTTGCAACCATTCATTGAACTTTTTAGTGAGCATAAGCAACACAATTAAAGTACACTAAGCATAGAAACCACTTTATCGTAACTTGGCAATGAATTAATTTCTCCAATCGCAGCTAAAGTAATTCTTTCATGCTGAGATAGCAATTCTTCTGCTGCTTTTTTTATATCGTAAATAGTAACAGCACTAATTTTTTCTATTAATTCGTTTTTACTGATGTATTTATTATAGTTACCGTAGTAGTGTCCTAACGTTTCAGCACGCGAGCTAACACTTTCGCGTGACATTAAAATTTGAGATTTTACTCGTTCTTTTACTCTATTTACTTCTTCTTCCTTTAAATCATCTGTAGACAATTTCTTCAACTCTGTCGTTATAGCTTTCAAAAGCTTATCTAGATTACTGCTATCTGTACCAGCAAAAATCGAAAGCATTCCTGTATCAGCATAGCTAGAGTTGAATGAGTAAATGGAATAAGCAAGCCCCTGCTTTTCTCTTACTTCCTGAAACAGGCGTGATGACATGCCACTTCCCAGTATGGCATCAAGAACTTTGAATGTGTGATATCTATTATCATCACGAGAAACACTAGGTAGACCAATTAATAAATGTACTTGATCTAATTTACGATGTTCTAAATACTCACCACCGGTATAACTTGCATTCTCGCTTTTTTTCAGCTCTTTTGAATGAATCTTTGAGAGAAAGTCTTTGATTAATTGAACAACCTCCTCATGTTCAACATTTCCTGCAACAGCAAATATAATGTTCTCGCCAAAGTAATGCTCATTTATGTAGTTATCTAGATTAGCTCGAGTAAAAGATTTGACAGTATCTTGCGTACCCAAGATTGACCTACCAAATGGTTGATCTTTAAAAGCTGCTTCAAAATACTTATCAAAAATGATATCGCTCGGTGAATCATTAGTTTGAAAAATCTCTTGTATTACAACACCCTTTTCGCGTTCCAATTCATCCTCTGGAAATGTAGAATTCATTAATATATCTATTAATATATCAATGCCAGTTTTTATATCTTTTTTAAGAACCTTTGCATAATAACTGGTGCTTTCTCTACCGGTGCAGGCATTGAAGGCTCCACCTATGTCGTCAAAAGCTTTTGCAATTTCAAAAGCAGTTCTTGTCTTTGTTCCTTTGAAAGCCATGTGCTCTAGGAAATGAGATATTCCATTTTGACTTGCACTTTCAGCTCTACTGCCAACACCAACTCGTATATTTAAAGCTACGGAATCAACTTCATGCACTCGCTCAGTTATTATGCGCAGACCATTATCTAGTTTTGTTACTTGTGGTATATTCATCTTATATATTCTTCTTTAAATTCTCTTCTACAAAATCCCAATTGATCAAATGATCAAGAAAAACTTTTATGTAGTCAATTCTGCGATTTTGGCAATCCAAATAGTATGCATGCTCCCATACATCCATAGTAAGTAGTGGCACCTGGCCATAAATTAGCGGTAGATCCGCATTTGGAGTTTTAGTGATTTTGAGTTTTCCTTTTTCAAGCACTAACCACACCCATCCACTGCCAAATTGGCTTACTCCATAATTTGAAAATTCTTCACAAAATTTGTCAAAGCCACCAATATCATCTTGAATTTTTTTTGCTAGAAGACCATCATCTTTAGGCTCACCACCACCATTTTTTTTCATTGAATTCCAATAAAAAGTGTGATTCCAAACTTGTGCTGCATTGTTAAAAATAGGAACTGTATTATTATTTCCATGAACTTTCGTTACTAATTCCTCAATTTCCATATGTTGATAATCTGTGTTTTCAACCAGTTCGTTGAGTTTATTTAAATATCCCTTATGGTGCTTATCATAATGAAAATCTAATGTCTTTACAGATACATAAGGCTCTAAAGCTGCTTTATCATATGGCAACTCAGGTAAAGTAAAACTCATGCTGACCTCTTTATTTTCGATGGTATGGTAATATGTGCTTTTGCGCAACAGATAATTTAGTTAGGTAGTGATTGCATTTATTCTAAAACAAGCGATACTAGTAAGATAATTATGTTTTTATTTTAGAGGGGTAATATGTTAAATTTATATGATAATTTTAAGAAATATGCTAAGTTTGGAGATGTTCCTACCAAAAGTGTTGGGTGTAACAAAATTCCACAAAATAGTTTCTATAAATCCGTTTACCTTATCAACAGTGTTGTTGGGCCAGTGAAAAATGTAGCTCTTGGTAGTTACCAAAATCCTTCTATGATTCAGACCACTACTTTTGCGTTAGCTAGTGTAATTCTGCAACCTTTATATCTAGCATTGGCGTATTTGTCATACTAGCCGGCAAAAGGATTAGCGAAAGTAGTAGATAGTTTTGATCTTAAGCGTAACACAAAATCGTTCATAGATTATTCATCCATGTTGTCACGTAAGACATGGGACCATAGTAGTGCATTATCTAAATTTGTTAACACAGTTTTGAGTTATGTTGTTAGTGCTGTTATTTGGGCTGCTGCGCTCGTTGTTACGCCACTCGTTTGGACTATTGATAAAGTGGCAAGTAAATTTAGTGATGCAAAAAGTGAAGGTGTTGGTAGTCCTTCTTTGTCAAAATAGATAGCCTACCAAGTGCATGTGAAACCATTGTATCTGTGTGGCAAAATAAAGTAGACGAGATAAAGACATCTATAGAAGCAAGAGGATGTCATGCAAGTAGCTGACACTGGCATCCCGATAGAATGTTGGGGAGTGTTAAATAAACTGTGTCAAACCTCCATTTTATCAATTTATTACTTTACTTCTCGGTTTGACACAGTTTATTTAACACTCCCTTTCGAGCAAGTTCTTTCAATCGAAACACTATGTGTACGTTATCATCGTCAATTTCAATGCGTTGAACTAACTTTCTTATTATATCAAGTTTAGTTTCATAGTCTGCTTGATTAAGCTCTCTCAGAGGAAAAACTTTCTACACTGTTTGTGATAAAATCTAATTCTCTCTGTAGCCTCTTTTCATCGATAGCTTCTTCCCTTTGATCTCTGATTCCTTTAACTCCTTTTCCATGATCTCAACTTCTAAGTCATACTTTTCCTTCGTTATATGACCCCTTTCATATACATAAGCTAATCTTTCTATACCTTGTTCTATTTTATCTGCGCGTTTTTCAATCTCATCCTTTGCCTGCTTATTTTCATATTTTAAAAGTCTAACCTTTGTCATTACCTCTGGTTCTTTGAGTACCATCTTCATTTCTTTCCATACTGCTTCTTCTAGTATATCAACTCGTATTGATTTGCTGTTACACACCCTATTCCCACCAAAACGAATTGATTTTTTCTTTCAGTCCTCGGAAAAATCTTACTTAGCTTAGCTATAGATGTTTACAAAAGAAATTCAAGTGAGTGAAGAAAGAAAAATTATTTTTGCAATACCGTAGGTACGCTCCACAATTATATTGAAGTTTTTATTGCACTCAAAACCTTCATTTTTCCTCATTTCTAGAATTATTAACGCATTATCATTTAACCAGCCTGAGTGAGCTAACTCGTCTAAAGTTGAGTTAAACAGATTGATATTATAAGGTGGATCCATAAAAACTATATCGCACTTTGAAATAGGTCTTGGTAATCCGTTAGCATTGCAACAAATTAACGTGATATCGCTCGTAATTCCAAAATCTTCTGCTGTTTTTTTAGGCGGTTGCAAATTGTAATAATCTGAATCTACCATGAATGCATGTTTAGCACCTCGAGAAAGTGCTTCAAATGAAAAAGAGCCACTTCCGCAGAATAAATCAAGTACATTTAGGTTATAAATAGGTTTTCTTGAAGAAAGTATACTAAATATTGCTTCTCGGACACTACTCATAGTGGGCCGTGCAGCTAAATTCTTGCCTGTAGTTATTTTTCTTCCACGATATTTACCCGCAATAACACGTAACATATAAAACAAGTTCGAAGTTAACTAATTATTTATAATACACATTTAATGTCAACATAGCTTCAGCAGTCTAATAGAAAGAAGGTTGCTTGTGGAGGAACGCAAGATCAATCGCTTTTCTTTGATTTATTTTCTATACTGATTGCACGACCAATCTCGTCTTGTAAATCATCATGGTTCTCTAATTGCACATAAGTCAACAATAATTTTTACACAAATCAAAATAGCATATTTCCTCCGTAATCTTTAATAATTTTACATAGATTAAGTAGCATGCTTCCATGGTTCTCTCCGCGGTCTGATATGGCTAGTTTAATTTTAGCCAAGCCGCACTATACTTGTTAGGGCGGAAGTGGATGGCAACATGTTGTTTACGAAGTCTACGCTTCAACCATAGCTCTTGCTTATCCCTTCCATCGGCATTACTATCTTTACCTTCAATAAAATTATTGTCCTATACTCCTTTAGTGTTTATTGATAATAAAATTCTGTTTTATCAACCAACATTCTATGCATAATTACAGCTAGTTTTCTTGCTAATGCAACTACTGCTTTCTTTATACCCTTCTTTTTTGCAAGCTTTATTCCCCAGCTTTTTAATTTGAATTTTTTCTTGCTAACTGTCAGTATTGTATGCGCAGCTTCATACAACATATTTCTACATT
>NZ_QJHA01000033.1:0-19574 GCF_006334525.1 Wolbachia endosymbiont of Leptopilina clavipes | reverse complement strand
TTTGAGGTTCTTTTGTTGCTATAATTTTCAAAAATTCAGCGCGTTTTTCTTCGTTTCTTTCTTTGTATCCATATGTCTTTTTTTGCGTGTGAGTCCAATTTTTTTAAGAGCTCGATGAATTGTTTGTCTACTAATATTGCCCCAGCATCTCTGACTGAGTTTTGCCACCTTGCTCATTTGCAAATTCGGCAAATGCATTCCAGTCGGTAATTTTATGCCACGCTTCCAGGCTTTTTTGACTGAAAATCTCCCGTTTTCTCACGTCTTTTCTTCCACTCATATAAAGTTGTTTTTCCGATCTTAAATCTCTTGGCAACAGTTTCTCCACTCTCTCCTTCATCCAATGCTTCCATTACCTTTTTTCTTAAGTCATAACTATATGCTACTGGCATCCTTACCTTCCACTACTATAAAACCTTATTTTCCTCGTTTGGACTATTATGAGAAGGGCTATACTTTTGTTTTGAGGATCGTAGCAAAGCGCACAAACTTGCTTTATATGTAAGAGAAATTGATAGCGTTGCATCCTCGATAAAAGACGAGGATCTGTTAAATCACTTTGATCAATTTTTTACCATAACTGAAGTAAGCAATAAGAATAGTAGAAATGAGCTAATTAATCGCGCAAGAATATATAGAACAATAAGTGAAAAACCTAAAAATGAAATACAAAGTTTTTTAGCTAATCAAAAAGAGAGTCTTTCGTATGAAATAACGTCACCTAAAATTGATAATTTTTTACCACATGTTAATGCAGTAACTGTTTAGGTTAGCAAAAGTTCAATACGTATAGCTAAGTCTTTGCAATATCAATAATTTCATTGTGTACATGATTATCACTTTTTTTTTCAATTCCAGTAATAACATTACATCTATTAGATTCTTTTATAGCTATTTCTTGAAATCCTTTTCGAATTTTATGATAGAAATCAATGCTCATTTCTTCATACTTATTTTTATCCTTTGCTCTGCTGAGTCCAACTTGAACATCAATATCTAAAATAAATGTGATATCTGGATATTTAATTTCCACTAATTTGTGTAAGTCTCTTATTAGACTCAAGTCAACACCTAGTCCATACCCTTGATACGCAATAGTTGAATCGATAAATCGATCACAAACAACTGTCTTTCCCTCTTTAAGAGCTGGCAATATTAATTTTTTCATATGTTCGTGCCTCATCGAGATAAGCAGCAAGAGTTCAGAAATAGGATCAATATTATCCTTAAGTAGTAATCCTCTTATTTTTTCTGCAAAATCAGTACCACCTGGTTCTCTAGTCAATACGACATTATTTTCACCGTGAATTTGCTTGAAATAATTTGCAAGTAACTCAGACTGTGTTGTTTTACCAGAACCATCTATTCCTTCGAAGGTTATGAACATAAATTTTATAATTACAATGCTAAATGCAAACAGTGTACATAGAAACCATTTGACATTTAAGCAATAAGATCATAAATTATGGTATACAATTCTCTATGAGCTATGGTTACGCTAGACACTCCTAAGATAGATTTAGACTTTACTGCAAAGAATTTCAATCTCCTGGGAGTGGATAACAAATATTATACATTAAGTGACTGCTATGGGGAAAATGGTCTCATTGTAATGTTTATATGCAATCACTGTCCTTACGTTCAATCAATTATTAGCAATCTAGTAAGCGATGTTAATTTGTTGAAAAAAGATTATCAGGTAAACACCGTTGCAATCATGCCAAATGATGTAAATGAGTACCCAGAAGACTCCTTTGAAAACATGATTAATTTTGCCAAGGAAAATAAGTTTACATTTCCATATTTGATTGACAATAACCAAGAAGTAGCTAAAGAGTATGGTGCTGTTTGTACCCCTGATTTTTTTGGCTTTAATTCCAAACTAGCCCTCTGCTATCGCGGGCGTTTTAACAACACAAAAAAAGAGAAAGTTCAAAATTACGAAGTAGGAAGTAGTGATTTATTTCAAGCCATGAAATTTATTGCAGAAACTAGCAATCCTCCAGTTGACCAAAAATCAAGCATTGGTTGTTCAATAAAATGGTCTAATTCTACAGGTTAAATATTATGCACAGCGGCTCTCAGCATTTGTTTGATATTATAATTTTACTCTCTGCTGCTGTGTTTATAGTCATAGCGTTTTGGAAAATGAATATTAGCCCAGTACTTGGTTACTTTGTTGCAGGTGCATTGATTGGTTCTCATGGATTTAATCTGATACATTCAGTTGAAGTAATGGATAACTTTGCAGAGTTTGGCGTAGTTTTCCTATTGTTCATTATAGGTCTTGAATTGACATTTGAACGCCTTATCGCTATGCGTAGGCATGTGTTTGGGTTTGGTTCCCTTCAAGTTATAGTTACCATGATAGCAATATGGTGCATTGCTCTTGCCTTTGGAGTAAATACAAACATGGCAGCAGTTATTGGTGGTGGACTTGCACTATCCTCAACAGCAATAGTGTTGCAGGTTCTGCAAGAAAAGGGTTCTCAAGCAAGCCAAGTTGGTAGATTGTCAATAGCAGTGCTACTAATGCAGGACTTTGCAGTGGTACCTCTAATAGTACTAGTGCCCCTGCTTACTGGCAATTCTGAACACAGCTTAATAAGCTCGTTGGCAGGCTCATTAGTGCAAGCAGCTATTGCATTGGTGTTGATATTTGTAACTGGTAGGTTATTACTGAGGCCATTGTTTTCGGTTATTGCCAAAATGGAGAGTAATGAAATCTTTATATCAACAACACTTCTGATAATATTAGGATCAGCATTTATTACTGAACAATTTCATTTATCAATGGCATTAGGCGCATTTGTTGCTGGGTTACTAGTTGCAGAAACAGAACACAGGAATTCGGTAGAACATGCAGTATTGCCATTTAAAGACTTATTTCTTGGTTTATTCTTTATGACTGTTGGCATGTCTATTGATATTGACCTTTTACTCAATAAGTTACCACTCGTTACTTTATTATCAATTATCCTTATCGCTTTAAAGACGTCCATTATATATACATTGTGTAGATTTTTTGGATTTAGAAGTGCACCTGCAATACAAGCTGGATTACTGCTTGCACAAGGCGGTGAATTTGCATTTATTTTATTCCGTTTAGCAGATGAATTAGATGTACTATCAAGTGAAATCGCTCAAGTGCTTATGATGGTAACTACAGTAACTATGGCTTTTACTCCTCCTTTATCGGGAATTGGAGACTGGATAGCAAATTCATTTAGCACTGAAAAAATAATACTAGACGATGAAGCAATCGAAACAGACACACAAGACCTTTATAATCACGTAATAGTTGCTGGGTTTGGTAGAGTGGGATATATGGTAACAAAAATGCTTACTGCAGAGCATTTAAGTTATGTTGTTGTAGATATTCAATCAAAAATAGTAAAAGAAGGAAAAAATGACAGTTTTCCTATATATCTTGGAGATGCTACAAGATATGAAATTTTAAAATCAGTAGGAATAGAAAGAGCTCAAGCTCTTGTGGTTTCGATAAAGAACGAAGTTACTATAAAGAAAATAGTTTCTCTAGTTGCAGCAAATTTTCCGCATGTAAATATTATAATACGTTTGCCAGATTTGAATAATGTGGAGGTTTATAAAGATCTAGGGGCTAGTAAAATTATTCCCGAAACATCTGAAATTGGATTGCAGCTAGGTGGAGCAGCATTAAGTTTAAGTGGAATTAGCGAAAGTGGAGTTACATCTTTAAAAGGTAAATTTAGAAAAGGCAACTACAGTATGTTAAAAGAACTTGGTAATGATAAAGATGAATAGCCCTATATCACTTTAATTAGTGACCAGAAAAAACACATTTAATTAAGCAACTATACTCTCTAGAAAGGTGAAAAATTGACCTTATTGTAACTATGAACAAAATAATCATAAAAAAATTTGGTGGGACTTCACTAACTGACTTAAATCGAGTTGCAAACCTGATAAAAAATGATATTGAGAAAGGTTGTAATGTAATCGCTGTTGTATCTGCTGCTGCAGGATTCACTGACCAAATGGCTTTTCAAGCTAGGCAAATTTCAAATTTAAATTGTAGACAAGAGTTATCAGAGTATGATGTTCTCCTTTCAGCAGGAGAACAGATCTCTTGCGCATTATTAGCTATCACTCTTCAATCTATCGGAGTTAATGCTAAATCATGGCTCGCCTGGCAGTTACCAATTCTAACGGATAATTTTTATTCTGAGTCTAAAATAAAAAAGATAAAAATTGACCATGTAAAAAGATCTTTTGCTGAGGGTTATACTGCTGCAATCATTGCTGGTTTTCAGGGTATATACGATGATAGAATCACTACTTTTGGTAGAGGAGGATCTGACATCTCAGCAATTGCCTTTGCTGTAGTCTTTGGTATTAGGACTTGTGAAATTTTTACTGATATTGACGGAATATATACAGCAGACCCAAAAATTGTTCCAAGGGCACGCAAGCTTAAATCTATCTCTTACAATGAAATATTGGAGATGTCGTCATCTGGTGCTAAAATATTGCATAATCGTTCAGTACAACTTGCAATGAAGCATAATATTAAGGTGCAAGTGTTATCCACTTTTGAGGAAGTAGAAGGCACTACAGTACTACACGAAAAAGATGTACTGGAAAGATACTTAATTACTGGAATAACTTATAGCACTCACGAAGCTCTTGTAACTTTTACTAACTTTGCAAATACTCTGGATACTTTAAGAGATATAGCAGGAGCAAACGTTAAAGTTGACATGATACATGGGTCAAGCTTTTTGATTTCTAAATTTGATGTTGATTTAATGAAAAAGTTATTGAACAAAAATGAAAATTATGTCGCAAACAATAATATAGCTAAAATTTCAATAATTGGTATTGGTGTTATGTCTAACACTGAAGTGATGTACCGCACACTCAAGGTTTTAAGCGAAAAAAAGATAGAAATACTTGCTGTCACAATGTCCGAAATCAAGATCAGTATAGTTGTTCAAAAAAAACACGCTGAGGCTTTAATTAGAGATTTACATACCGAATATGAGCTTGATGTATGACAGCACGCTTGAAATTTATTTACTTGATAATTCAAAAAACTTGAAAGAGCAAAGATAGTTATTGAAATTATCTTGATTTACATCGGTTATCCAAGTTTGACATTGAATGCTTAACACCTCCTCCATTAACACCTTTCTGTAATCTTTATCCAGATGCGACATTATATCGTCAAGCAGAAGAAGAGGTGCTTTATTGTAATGAATACACCTTGCTTTTACACTAGATAAGATGATAGAAAGCAGTAATAGCTTTTGCTCTCCAGTAGAACAAAGATTTATTGGCATGTCCCCTTTTTGGCAAAAAACCCAAAAATTATCATTATGTACAGAAAAGGTTACTCTACCAGTTAATGAGTCTTTTTCTCTGTTTTCCTTTAGACGATTCTGAAAATATTCTGCAGTATCGTTCAAAGTTAGCTGACTGCTAAATTTCAAACTTGCCTTTGGAAAAAACTCACAAGAATGGTTATCAATTGTGTCTTGTAATATCTTTAAAACAGATGATCGCATACGTAAAATATCAATTGCATTGGTAGCCATGACGTTTTCAAGACTAGAGAGCCAACTTTCGTCCAAAATATTCTCTCTAAGCAATTTACTTCGCTCATGCTTAGCTTTTCTATATTTCATGTAGCAATAGGTGTAATTTTCTTCAAATAGTGAAACTATACGGTCTAAAAATTTTAACCTGTCGCTTGGAGAATTAAGAAGAATATAGTCCATTTGTGGAATTAGCCATATTACATTAGATATTCTATACAAAGATGAGTAGCTTGACTGCGTTTTCCCATCAATTTGTATTAATTTCTTATTAAGATTCTTTCCTATACCAATTGAGTTAAGCTCTGCTCCATTGAAAAAATCATAATACACTACCCAACTTTCATTACTGCGCCTATTTTGCATCTCATTGATTTTTGCTTTTTTCATTCCGTTGCTTTTAGCAAGCAATGAGATTGCTTCAAGTATATTAGTTTTTCCAATACCATTTTTGCCAGTTACTACAACTGGTCTATCATCTAAATCCAGTTCAAAGTTTGAATGACTACGAAAGTTATATAATTTCAGTTTTTTTATATAGCAATGGGTAGTCATTCTTTAATTTATATTCTCCTTACTTCTTCTAGAACCTCATCAACATGTCTACTAACTTTTACGTTTTTCCAGATCTTCACTACTTTACCTTTTTTATCTATTAAAAAAGTAGTGCGCTCTATTCCCATATACTTTTTGCCAAACATGCTTTTTTCTACCCAAACACCATATTTTTCCAACATTTCAGCATTTTCATCAGAAACTAAAGAAAATGGCAAAGAATATTTTGCTTTGAAGTTAGCGTGGCACTTAACGCTATCTTTTGATACACCAATTATCACTATGTCAAGAGAAGAGAAATTTTCTATTTTGTCTCTAAAGCCTTTTGCCTCCATTGTACAGCCCGGAGTATCGTCTTTAGGATAAAAATAAAGGACTACATTTTTTTTATCAAAAAATTCACTCAGCGATAAAATTTCGCCAGAATCTGTTGGCAAACTAAAATCAGGTGCATTATTTCCTACTGTTAATTCCATACTTTGCTCCATTATTAACACTTTTATGGTAATATAGTATATTGTAATAGGAAGGGAGGATAAATGAAAGTAGCTTTTCAAATGGATGAAAATATAAATTTTGAAACTGATACTACATTTGCATTAATAAAAGAAGCGCAGAGGAGAAAGCACGAAATTTTTGTCTATGTTCCTAATAATCTAGCACTCAAGTTAAATCATTCAATTGCTCTTGCTCAGAAAGTCAGCGTTGATGATTTTGGTTTTACTTCTAAAGAAGATGTAACTATAGATTTGAATGAAATGGATATCATACTTATCAGGCAGGACCCACCTTTTGATATGCGGTACATTACAACAACCTATATCTTAGAAAAGACTACTGCGTTAGTAATAAATAATCCAACAGAAATAAGAAACTGTCCTGAAAAATTAATTACTTCACTATTTCCAGAGCTAATTCCTCCAACTTTGATCACTGAAAATATATCGATGATTAGAAATTTTTGTCACGACTATCAGGATATCATCTTGAAACCACTATATAGCTATGGAGGAAATGACGTAATAAGAATACAAGACCAAAATAGCATTCAAGTGGTAGTCGATCTCATGATTGCAAAATATGAATGTCCTGTAATTGCACAAGCATTTTGTAAAAAGATAAATACAGATAAAAGAATACTGCTACTGGATGGAAAGCCAATAGGAGTAATGAAGCGAGTTCCAAAGTCTAGCGGAGAAATCAGAACAAATATGAGGCTTGGAGCAAGTTTTGAATCTATTGAAATGAATGATAGAGACACTGAAATATGCAATAAAATTGGTCCTGAGCTAAAGAAAAGAGGGCTAATATTTGTTGGTATTGATATTATAGATGACTTCCTTCTTGAAATTAACACAACTTCGCCTACGGGAGTAGTTTATATCAATAAGTTGTATAGTAAATCACTAGAAAAAGAACTATGGGATGCATTTGAAGAAAAAGCAATTCGTCAACTAGGTTCTTGAGCTATTGCCTTAATAAATTCAGTAACTCCATTCCTTATTCTTGTTTTCTTAGTATTATTAGCCATATCACGCAATTTTTGACAATTTTGCAATAAATCAACTAGCAACTCTCCTAGATTCTTTTTCGCGTTACTATTTTGCTCAACCATTACAGCTGCTCCCGAATCTTCAATATGTTTTGCATTATAAAATTGATGGTTATCTTTTGAGTGAGGATAAGGAATATATACAGCAGGACGCTCAGCAAGAGTAATCTCTGCTATTGAAGTTGCCCCCGCTCTGCTAATTACCAAATGAGCATTGGCCAGTTTATTTTCCATATCATCGAAAAACTCACTTAACTCACAATCAATTCCTTCACTTTTGTATAGACTCTTGACCTTGTTTATATTTTTCTTCGTACATTGCTGCGTTACTCTAATCCTCTCTTTTACTTCAACAGGTAGATCACAAATTACGCTGCTCACTACATCATCAAAAAAATTTGCACCCTGACTGCCTGCTATTATTAACACGTTTAAAACTGTTTCAGCTCTAGAATAGCCTTGTGCTTCTATATCGACAAAATTTCCTGTAAAAACGCATTTACTACCTTCTGCATACTTAGTCTCTGGAAAGCTAGTTGCAATTAATTTTGCACTCTTGAAAAAGAATCTATTTACCCTCCCTAAAACTGTGTTTTGTTCATGTAAAACTATAGGTATAGAAAGAATCTTTGCTGCAAGAAGAGTTGGAAAAGAAGCGTAGCTACCAAAACCAATGATTAGCTTTGGTTTTAATTTTCTCGTTTGATACAGCGCTAATACACAACTATACATTAACAAAAAGAGAAACTTCAATTTGTTGCCACTTGGCTTGCACAATGGTAAAATATAACTTTCTATATTGATGGTTTTTTGATCATTGAATAATATACAATTGTGCCCTTGTACCTTTAGTGCTTTTGCTAATGTTATAGCTGGAAAAACATGCCCACCTGTACCGCCTGTTGCTAGAATAATAGTCATCTGTAAGTAGTAATTTGATAATAGATTGTTAATTATTTTTTAATAATTTGCATGTAAAATTTTATTAAGCTTTATGATAGTCGAGTTAAAAATGCCTAAAAGTAGTGACAGTAAAAAAGAATCTAACATAAAAAATAAGCCTCAAGAGCAAAGCAGAAGCGGAGGTTTATTAAAAAACATAATAAAAGCTCTTTTTAACTCAGTTGTTGATCTACCTCAGCAAGAACAACTCAATAAAAATATTGATAGACAACAAGGTTTAGACAGTAAAAGAAAAAGCCCAGAGGATCTTACTCAGGAAAAAAAGCTTGAAGTGAAAGAAGCAGCTGAAGGGTTAAAAGAAAAGTTAGAAAAATCTGATATTGGTAATCAATCTATTAGAATTGAATCGCCTAATCAGGATAATTGTAGCTCTAAAACAATGGATCGTTAGCTTAACTATTTAACGATTCATCATCTGCAGCAAGTACTGATTCGTGTATAATTTCCGAAATAGTTGGATGAGGAAAAATCGTAGATTTTATGTCGCAGTCTGTTCCCTCTAGTTGCTTTGCAAGAGCGAAATTGCTAATTAACTCTGTTACTTCCGCTCCTATCATGTGAGCTCCAAGAAGTTCGCCTGTTTTTTTGTCTATAATTGTTTTCACTAAACCTTCAGTTTCACTTAGTGCAATAGATTTACCATTAAAGTTGGAGTGAAATTTTCCTACTTTTATATCGTATCCACTTTTTATTGCCTGTTCCTCAGTAAGGCCAACGCTTGCTACTTGCGGATGAGAGTAAGTGCAATTTGGTATGCACTCTTTTTTTAACTTATGAGCATTTTTACCGGCAATTTTCTCAACACAGATTACAGCTTCATGACTTGCTTTATGCGCTAAACATGGGGGACCAGCTACATCACCTATTGCATACACACTTGATTCACTTGTTTCATACCACTCATTCGTTTCAATGAAACCAGAAGGACTCAACTTAATTTTTGTATTTTCTAAACCTATATTTTCAGTGTTTGCTTGCACGCCAACTGCAACAATCACCCTATCAAATTCTTTGCTCTCACCACTACTTAGTAACACTTGAGCAAAGTCTTTATTTTTAGTCAAAGCTTTTACGCTACTGTTTGTATATATTTTTATCCTTTGTTTTGTGAATATTTCTTGTGCTAAATTTGAAATATCTTTATCTTCCAGCGGCAAAATAGTGTCTTTTACTTCTATAATTGTTACATCAACTCCCAAAGTACTATAAAAACTTGCAAACTCTATTCCTATCGCACCAGAACCTATGATTAGTAGAGATTTTGGTAACTTCTTTGGAGTCATAGCGTGCTGCGCATTCCATATTAAATCTCCATCTACTTCGATTCCAGGAAGATTTCTTGCCCTTACACCTGTTGCTAAAATGATATGCTTAGAAGAAATTTCCTCCTCCTTCTTATCATTAAGAATTTTTACAACATAGTTACCTGCAAGTTTACCAAAGCCTTGATGAACTTTGATGTTATTTTTTTTCATCAAATACTCAACACCACTTGATAGCTTATCAACAACGTTCCTTGAATATTTCACTATTGATTGTATATCAAAACTTGTATCCTTTACTTTTATGCCAAATTCTTCTGATCTTCTTATTAATCTATAAACTTCAGACGCTCTAAGTAGCGATTTTGTTGGTATACATCCCCAATTTAAGCATATACCACCCAAATTTTCCTCCTTTTCAACAATTGCAGTTTTAAGTCCAAGCTGCGCCGCTCTAATTGCTGCTATATAACCACCAGGACCGCTGCCTATAACTGTAATATCATACTCATTCATCAGTTTTCTTCGTATGCAAAAGACTATATATAACAGATGGAACCCGCATGATCAATGCTCAGGTGCATAGAAGCGGCTTGACAAACCTTCCCACTTTTCTTCTTATATCAATAAGAGTATTTATCCTTATTTTTAATCTCCGCGGGTTTAACAACAAAACTCAGATATT
The DNA here is from genome assembly GCF_006334525.1 of Wolbachia endosymbiont of Leptopilina clavipes. Lineage (NCBI taxonomy): Bacteria > Pseudomonadati > Pseudomonadota > Alphaproteobacteria > Rickettsiales > Anaplasmataceae > Wolbachia > Wolbachia endosymbiont of Leptopilina clavipes. The sequence continues at coordinate 8,978 of NZ_QJHA01000033.1, read as the reverse complement.
TATTGGCAGATTACATAAAAATTATAGCGGCTGCATGTTTTTTAAATTTTTTCTACTTCAGCCAAAACACGCTTGTTAGCACATTATCAATTTACATTATTAAAACTCGCTATATAGGGATTCTTTTGCCTTTTTTTACTTAGTAAATTTATTAATATTTATAGCTAAAGCTTCAGGCCAGCACTTGATGCTGAAATCTTTACTACAAATAAGCATATTGAGCACAAAATTATGCTAAAATACAACGTTTTTGGTGAGACTATGGACAAACTAAATCCCAGTATCTGGGCACTGGGATGACAAGAAATAGGCTGCTTTCATAACAATGAAAGGTTATTTGGATGATAGCTGCACTTCCAGTTTCAGCTACTCGGATGACAAGAAAGAGGGCACTGGCATGCTGAACCATAATGTTCGTACAGCTGTGCAAGAATCAGTGGGTGTGACTTGCCAAATTTTTAAATTACGGACAGCACCAAGTAACGCACAAGTACAGCGTCTATACCAGTTACTGTTGTACCTTATTTCTTTCTCCACAATACATTTTACCTGATAAGAATAGAGCTACTATAAGATAAATAAGATTCCATGTTGCTAACGAAACACCAAAAATATAATGAGGTCTGTCACAAGACGGAGAGTAGTTAGGGTTTAATAGATTATTTCTTAGCTCTTCTATGCTAACGTTACCACTTGCTTGCTCTGTACAGCCTAAAACATCATGAAATAAGTGGAGTTCAAGACCTACATGATAAAAAGATATTATTGCACCAATGAGATAGCTGCAAAACATCGCATAGATTAGGATTTTGTTGTCTTTGAACATGTACGCAACTGCAAGTAGCCCTGTAACATAGTAAACTACTCGCTCGTATATGCATAACTTGCATGGTAGCATATTGAAGAAATACTCTAGCACATATGCAAAAATCAGAGCAGCGGCACTTGACAGCAAAAAGATTGTAGAACTGTTATTTATATCTGACATAATTAACGAATTACCACAACAACCGAAAAAGTCAACTTTTGTTTAATAATGTTCTATATAATTATAAAGCGACACATATCACTCTATAACTTTTTTATCTAGCCTCTATGCATGTATTCACAGCTAGATACTGATTTAGTTTGCATACTAGTTACAACCCTAGTATCACTATCTATTCTTGCAATCTCTTCTTTAGTATACAATTCATCCTTGTTTTTCGTCCAGCTATTGTCATATTGAATATCAACTTCTCCTCCATTGGTTTTAAACCCAAATGTTTCTTTTATAAGCAATCTTTTCTCTTCTTGTAATCTATTAAGATGTTCGCTAAGACTTGTATAATCAGAAGTAGGAAGAACCTCATTAATAGGACTGTTATATACAATATTTTCCATTAGTGTATAAATGTGATGCGGTGATGATCGGAGAGTAGGATAATACTTTTGAAATCTATGCTTTATCTCATTATAAAATTCCGTAACCTTTACTTTACCAGCATCACTTACAGCAACTATAGCATTCTCAATATTTGTTATACCGTCATAGTCGTGACCTGTCTTGTCATTTTCAGCAACCAAAAAGCCCTGGCTAGCCTGAATCTCACCAAGTTTTTTGTCTTCCTTAGGTAAAATATCAAAATCAAAATAGATCATAGGAGATTTCAATACCAACAACATAAATATACGCATACTGTCTATCTCAACACCAAAAGATAATCTTTTACTTTCTGGAATAGAGTATAGATCTTTGAAATATTGAGATACAGTGTATAAAGGACATTTAGATAGTTCTGTTTTCTTATCTGTTTGTAAGTGAAAGCTAAATTCATACTCTCCTAAATCCAGCTCATTAAAGTCTATAAGCTCTATGTTTTTGTTTGGGTTAAACTCTCGTTTAATATTTTATTCTCCAACTCTTTACGTTGCGTAGGAGTAAAACCAGATCCATTTATTACTAACTTCACTACACGCGTATCTTCTCTTTTTGCCCATTCGCTCAATCTCTCCAAATATTTTTCTGGGATCGGATATCCATATCGCCTTGGAAGCCACTGAAATACTAAAGGTGTATCAACCGTGAAAGTATGTGGAGATCCAGGCCTTAAATCTTGTCCTTTATAATTCATAGCAAAAGCACTAAATAAGTTATTATTTTACTATATAATATTAACTTATCAACTACTTATTTAAGTAATATTGTTTATTTGTTAACAATATTAATAAGATAAAAAACTATATTATTAATAAAACAAGATTACCTACTTTACATAGGGATTCTTATTCTTTTTCAAAAGCAATCTGACTGGTACGCCTTCAACAAAGAAGTTTTTTCTAAGACCATTAGTCAAATAACGTTTATAACTCTCATCAACACTTTCCGGGACGTTGCATACCAAAGAAAAAGCTGGAGGTTTGGTGCCAATTTGAGCAATATACTTCATTTTAATTGCTCTACCTTTTATAAGTGGGTGAGAATGTTTTTCCACGGCATCTATTAGCCACTTATTCAGTTTTGCAGTGCTGATCTTCTTGTTCAAGGATTCACTTACTTCAAGACACTTATCTATCACATCACCGCAGCGCATACCTTTCAACGCAGAAATTGTTACAGTTGGCACTTCCAAAAATAACCGAGTCACTTCCTGTTGTTTGACAAATTTTATTAACTTACTTCTGTCATCCTTACCTATTAAATCCCACTTATTTAAAACAATGATAATTCCCTTCCCGCCTTTAATCGCAGCTTCAGCAATTGATAAATCCTGCTGCTCAATGCCAAGCAGAGAGTCTAGCATTAAAACTACCACATGAGAGCGCTTTATTGACTCCATGCTTTTTTCAACGAATCTTGATTCTAAGTTGTCAACAACATTTGCCTTTCTGCGGATTCCTGCAGTATCGATGAGAGTGATTAATTTTCCATTATGGTCGTATGAGATATCCACAGAGTCACGCGTGGTACCAGGTTTTGAGCTTACTATTAGTCTATTTTCTGCAAGTAAACTGTTTAAAAAAGTTGATTTTCCAACGTTTGGGCGACCGATGATCGCAATCCTCAGTCTAATGGACTCACTTTCAGGCAGCTCAGTTTTTTTGTTAAAATCTTCAATAACACCAGCTAATACATCATAAAGATCAATCATACCAAGATTATGTTCGGCTGAGATGTACACCGGACCTATGAAGTTGAAGAACTGCAAATAATCAACATTTTCCGATTTATGACTTTCGCATTTGTTTGCTATTAGTATTACAGGTTTGTTCGTTTTTCTCTTCAGCCACTTTGCAAACTCTTTGTTCTGCTCGTTTTGCACTTTTGCATCAACAAGAAAAAAAATTACATCTGCGCTTAATAAAGAAAACTCTATTTGTTCAATAACTTGTAGTGAAAAACTGGTTTGGTCATTCCATCCTCCTGTATCTATAACTTTAAACTCTAAATCACTAATTCTTCCAATTCCTTCACGCCTATCTCTCGTTACTCCTGGAATGTCACTAACTACCGCTGCTTTTCTTCTTACTAGCCTATTAAATAGAGTTGACTTGCCTGCATTTGGAAGGCCTATTATGACTATTTTCAGCATAGTTTAAGAGCGTATTTTATACATAGTAAATTATAATCAAAATTTTTTAGTTTAACTATTGACTTGATAGATTATATACCCATCCTAAAATTAGGATATTTTATCTTAAGTTTATTATGTAAAATTGGAGGCGCTATGCATAATGCAAATGAAACTTTAATAATGAATTTCGATCAAGTTTCTCAATTAACTCCTAAAATTTATAAATTAGGGACACCTTATAACAACAGGACACGTATATATAACTATATAACTTTAGCTAAAGCATTGGAGAATCTCAATGATCCATCCCGGTCACATGAAAATAAGGAGCTTTTTTTGAGTGACAATGATGAAGAAACTAAGAAATTTCTGAGTGTAATTCGAAAAGGAATTGCTGAATATACAGGTAATGATTCTGTAGATGTGAGGTTGAGAGGAAAAGAAGATAAATCATTTACTGCATGGGTATCGTTAAAAGAAGGCAGAGGTGAGTTAAAATTTGATAACTCATTTCCTGGTAAAGCCTTAAAGGATAGTAATCCAAAAATTGGAGCTTTTACATTGGTATCTCCAGAAGATAAAGGTTGGTGCGTGTTTCACAAAGTGATGATGGTGTAAGGCTTTATCACATACTAAATGAGTCTTGTATAATTAAATTTAACTGGAAAGTGGGTGATAGAGATTGCAGTATTGCTTTAAATATTAGTGAAAATGGTAACGTATTTTGTACTGATTTAAGTGATAATATAAGTCCTGAGGACTTCGAGGAAAACAAAGCTGTAAAAATAAATTGGCTATTATGAGAATAAGAAGATGGATAAATATAATGACATGACTCTAGCAAAATTGGTCTCATTGGCTTCAAACTTACAAGGAATTGAAAGAGAAGTTATAACAATTAATCCATCAACAGGTGTAACAAGTGCAAGTGCACAGAATGTTAGTGAGTCTCAGCATTCTCAAAATATTAAATAGAAATTGCTAGCGCATTAATTATCGTACACATACACCGTTGCATGCAGCAACGGTGTATGTGTATAATCAATAGGATTTGTAAGCTCAATAAAGTTTACAACCAATTTGAAAGTTATTTTACTACATGCAAGACTCTGAAATACTAGAAACTCTAAAGATCAAAACATTAGAAGCCGAAAAAGGAGGAGGTCCTGATAGAGTTAACAAGCAACATGAAAAAGGAAAGCTAACCGCTAGAGAAAGGCTGAGTATATTGCTCGATGAAAATTCATTTCAAGAGTATGATAAGTTTGTGAAGCATCACGCAACTGATTTTGGCATGCAAAATGCTGATTTTTTAGGTGATGGAGTTATAATTGGCCATGGTACTATTTATGGCAGAAAAGTTTTTGTTTATTCTCAGGATTTCACTGTCTTTGGTGGATCACTTGGTGCATCACATGCAAAAAAAATATGCAAAATTATGGATATGGCAATTAATGCCAGAATTCCAATTATCGGACTAAACGATTCTGGTGGAGCCAGAATCCAAGAAGGAGTAAATTCCCTTGCTGGTTACGGAGAAATTTTTCAAAGGAATGTAAATGCATCAGGCGTTATACCACAAATCTCTCTAATCATGGGCCCATGTGCTGGCGGTGCAGTTTACTCTCCAGCGCTAACCGATTTTATTTTCATGGTAAAAAATAGCTCATATATGTTTATAACCGGACCAGATGTAGTGAAAAAAGTTACATACGAGAACGTAAGCCACGAAGATCTCGGTGGAGCAAAAATTCATACGAGCAAAACAGGAGTAGCAGATTTTGCATTCAATAATGAAGTTGAAATGCTACTAGAAATGCGAAAATTCTTCACCTTTTTGCCAGCAAATAATCAAGAGTTGCCAAAAACTGTACCAATCTGCGACTTAATTGATGATGTTGATGAATCTTTGAACACTCTAGTTCCTAGTAATCCTAATACTCCTTATGATATGTATGAACTCATTGAAAAGGTGTGTGATGAAAGGAAATTTTTTGAACTAAAACCCGATTTTGCTCGTAACATCATAATTGGCTTTGGCAGAATTGGAGGAAATACTATTGGTGTTGTTGCAAATCAACCTATGCACCTTGCAGGATGCTTGGATATTGACTCTTCAAGAAAAGCTGCAAGGTTTGTAAGATTTTGTGACGCATTTAACATTCCCATCATCACACTTATTGATGTTCCAGGGTTTTTACCTGGCACGAATCAAGAATACAATAATATAATACAACACGGAGCGAAACTGCTTTACGCTTACGCTGAAGCGACCGCGCCGAAAATTAGCCTTATCACTAGAAAAGCGTATGGTGGTGCATATATTGTTATGAACTCAAAGCATTTAAAAGGTGATATAAATTATGCTTGGCCAACCGCTGAGATAGCTGTAATGGGCCCTGAAAGTGCAGTTGAAATTATATTTAGGCATGAAAAAGAACAGCAAACGTTAATCAAAGAATATAAAGAGAAATTTGCTAATCCATTTTTTGCTGCATCACATGGATACATTGATGACATTATAGTGCCAAGTAAAACAAGGCATCACTTTCACAAAGCATTAGAGCTACTTAAAAACAAGAAAGTAGAAAGAATATGGAAGAAGCATGATAATCTTCCTTTGTAACTTTCCTCTCAGTCTTTATTGTAAGGTCTACAGTGCCGTTACACCAAGACTAGCGCTTGGATTACCAATAACGCTAACTTTTGGGTTCCTTTTTTCTATAATATATTCTTATAGCTAAAAAATTACTTCCGCATATTCTAAATCTGATTATAATGACAATTAGAGATACTTTTAGAGCTCAAAAATTTATCTTTGTCTGCAGACTTTTTTTTATTAAACAATCAAACTCATAAAAAAATGTAGCGTATTCTCTTCAGCGTATGTGGGTGCATACACACATACTTAATTTCTGTCGTATGTGCATTGCATTTTTTTCTAATCTTTTTTTTCAAAGGAGGATTTTATGTCCAGAATTCCAGATATTTGACGTTTACTTTAGCTAATAAAAACCAACTGGTACCTGCGGTTTTTATAGCCTCAAAATTTCAATCAAAATTCAACTATCATTCAAAGAAACTTATAGTTATTCTTAGTGTTATTACTGTAGTAACAGCGCTATGATGATAAGAATATACAATCCTTTGTAACTTTCTTCTCAGTCTTTATTATAAGGTGTTCAATAATATGGGAAGAGTAAAGTTTTAAAGAGATAATTAAAATTATCCTTATCACCTACTTAGCAATAAATTATATTTGCTTAATCGTGATTACTTACACTTCTTCAATGTCCTGTTTTATTTATGGCAAATATTAAGCTTAAAAACGTACACAGTTTATTCAATTATATTGTTTGCTTTTTCCTTATATACATTCAGTATACGCACTCTGCTATTGCTTTAGATAACTCTTCATCAAATTTGAAAAATTACCTAATTTTCTACCTTTTAGAAAACCTTTTGATAATATAGAAAAAATTATTAGAACTGACAATTTTAGAAGTTTTGATCTTGATAAAAGAAATAAGCTTTATACCAAGGCTCATAATAGTATCAGTCTTGTAAATATTACTAATAAAATTATCTTAGCTCAAGACAACTTATTCACACTAAAAAGCAAGCCGTATGATATAGTACTTGTTGACAATCCTAACCTTAGTAAAACTACGGGTGTTGCAGAAAAAGATTATATAATTGTTGAAGGAGACTTTAAGAAAAATACCAAAAATTATACTAGAGTGATATCACATGAATTAATTCACAGATATATAGGACATATAACAGAGCAAGACAACGATAAGAAAATGAAATAAAATATAAGTGGTTTTTTGAAGGATTTACGGAATTTTATGGAGTGAAAACCTTACTTGACACAAAACTTATTGATAAAGATGAGTACTTAGAAATAATTAATATTACTTTAAAAGAATATTGTAATTCTTTAATACCTGATATTGATTTCGAAAAAATAAATCAAAATCATTTACTTGATCAAAACATAAGCATGTTGAGCTATAACAAAGGTTTTATTCTTGCAATGATAATTGATGAGAAATTAAATGAGGTTAGTAATGGAAGGTATAACTTATTGACTACTATAAATAGTATAATAAGTGAAATAACTTCAAAGCAAGTTAATTTTAATGTTGACTTATTTGCAAGTCATTTAAAACATTACTTACCAGAGTCTTTTATAAAAGACATCATAGCCTCTATAAGAGATTCTAGCATACTTCTCAGTTTGTTACCTAGTAGATTACTCAATAAAAATTTAACTTTCCAAGATACTGATAAGTATAGTGATATATGCTTTAACTTAACCAGAAGTCTAGAGCTACAAAAAATACGTGGGGTTAAATTAGGTAGTGATTGCCATAATATGGGACTCAAGAATGGTCAAGAACTAAAGTGTTATAGTATTGACTTTAATAGTGGTAATATTAAGTTAAAAGTCCTTGAAAACAAGATACCGAAAGTTATACATTTGAAAGCCAACAAAATAACGAGTAGCACTCCAATATATAAATAGCTCAAATAAATGCTTGACAAAAGCTATAGTAAACCTAGAGTTTGCTATTTTAAAGCAAAATAATTATGGTAAACAATAAAGAAAAACAAGTGGATTTATTATTAGAGCGTCTTAGCGTTAATATTGGTCAAGTTAGTAGTAGTATTATACTTAAAAGAATAGAGAAACTTTCAGGTAATTTTTATGGTAGAAATAATCACAGTAGCCATTGTCAGTTTGATAGAGATGGTGGAGGACATGGTAATATATGCTGGGCAGATAAGATTACAGAAGACTTAAGTAAAATTAATAGCGGAAAGGGCAAGGAAGTGTCCAGGTAATTTCCACGATAGAAGTAATTACTTTAAGCACAATAGTTACTGTCAATTTGAATGTGAGGTATGTTAGTGAAGGCTGGTGTTATACTTAAAACTATAGAAAGGTGTAATATTAATTGCACCCACTGCTATTATTTTAATAAAGCTGACCAATCGTGGCGCAATCGAAAGCCTCATATATCGATGGAAATGATTGATAAGTTCAATGATCTTATTTCTCAAGGAGAACATGTGTCCCTCATAAATTTGTCGAATATAACATCAGCAATACTAGTTGGGCTAAGTTCTTATCAGATAAATTTTTTAATAACTTTTTGAGTGATATGGAAAACAGGCCTGACGATTGTAAGCAGTGTTGTTATGAAAATATTTGTGGTGGGGGAAGTTATGGTAACAGGTTTAACCCTGCCAACGTAAGTTTTAATAATCCTCCAGTATATTGCGAGGGATTTTTGGCAAAGGATTATACAATTTCTTTTAATGCATGGATTTTCTAAAGAAAAATTACGGCAGGTATTATTGAATAGTATAGCCCTTCTCATAATAGTCCAAACGAGGAAAATAAGGTTTTATAGT